>JAXDHC010000044.1:0-12930 GCA_034664705.1 Solirubrobacteraceae bacterium | reverse complement strand
TCTGCAGAAGCGCATATATGGCTTCGGCCATGACGCACTTCACACGACTGTCAGGCGGCTTGCACGCCGGCTCAACTACGACCTCCTGTGGAAGAGCTACTACAGCGGGGTGCCGCGCCTGGACGATCTGCCCGACGACTTCTGGCTCCGCGAGAGCGGCCTGGGCGGCGTCGACCTGACCGCCGATTCCTCGTTCCGGTTCCTCGAGGACGAGCTGGCCGACCTCCTCCGAGAGTACGACCCGCCGCTGCACCACGACGGCACGGCCGGAGACTTCCATCTCCTCAACGGCGGCTATCAGAGCGTCGACGCCGAGGTCCTCTACGCGATGGTTCGTCGGGTTCGTCCTCAGCGGGTGCTGGAGCTCGGCTCGGGCTTCTCGTCCTTGGTGATCGCGGACGCGCTGAACGCCAACGACCCGGGAAGCGGTCGCGGACACCACACGGCCGTCGATCCCTTTCCTCGCCCGCAGCAGCTGGGCTACCGCACGGACTCGGAGATCGACCTGCGGCGCGTCTCGGCCGCTGATCTGCCGGTCTCCGAGTTCACCGCGCTCGAGCCGAACGACATCCTGTTCATCGACACGACGCACACCGTCAAGGTCGGCAGTGAGGTCGTGACCATCTTCCTCGAGAGACTGCCGATCCTGAAGCCCGGGGTCCTCGTCCACGTCCACGACGTCTATCTCCCGTGGGACTATCCGCGCGAGCTCGTCGAGGGTCTCGACTATCACTGGGCCGAGCAGTACCTGTTACAGGCCTTCCTGGCGTTCAACTCGGCCTTCGAGCCGGTCGTCGCGAACCACCTCGCCTGCCGTACGGATCCAGCCCGCATGCGGTCGTTGGTGCCCTCGTTCGCGGACGCGCCGGCACATGGCACCGGCTTCTGGTTCCGACGAGCCCGGTGACCCGCATCTCGGGTGGGCCGCGACGATGACGCCGTCAGAGCTCGTGTGAGATGAGCACCGCGCGCCCGAGCCGGTCCCTGCTGGCGGTCATCGGTCAGCTCTCGGGACTCAACGTGCTCGTCGCGGCCTTCGGGTTCATCACCGGGCCCATCCTCGCCCGTGCCCTCGATGCCGACGGACGCGGCGAGCTGGCGGCGATCGTCGCCCCGCTCTCGGTCGCTCCGCTCATCCTGATCCTGGGCCTCGGCGGGTTCGCCGCCATGGTCGTCGCGCGGCGGATGGACGTCGGCGTCGTGGTCGTCACGGTGGGAGCGCTGGCCGTCGTGCTCGGCCTGGTCTTCGTCCCGCTCGGCATCGTCGGGGCGAGAGCCCTGGCCGGCGGAAACGACACGGTGCAGACGTTCCTGACGCTCGGAGCGGTGACGATGCCGATCACGCTGCTGGGTGCGGTCGTGTCCAACATCGCCCTGGGCCTCGAGCGGTGGCACCTGGTGACCGTGCAGCGTCTCATCCCGCCCGTCGGCGGCCTCGTGGCTCTCGTGGTCCTGTTCGTCCTCGGTCGCCTGACCGTCGCGACCGCGGCCGCCGCGACGCTGGTGTTCGCGACCCTGGCGCTCCTGCCGCCGTTCCTCTCCCTGCGCGGCGCACGAGCCTGGCGATTCGATCCCGCGCTGGCGAGGCAGGCGATCCTGTTCGGCGGCCAGGTCTGGTTCATCCCGGTGAGCCAGCTGTTGAACCAGCGGGTCGATCAGATGGTGATGTTCCGCATGACGTCCGCCCGCGAGCTGGGCCTCTACGCGGTCGCCGTGAGCATCTCCGGCATGCCGGCCCTGGTTGCGCAGGCCGCGGCCCAGGCCGTCCTGCCGCGCATCGCGGCCGGAGAGACCGAGCTGCTCCCGCGAACGGTCCGCCTCGGGCTGGTCTCCGTCGCCCTCCCGGCCATCGGAGTCGCGGCGATCAGCCCGTTCGTGGTCCCGTGGCTGTTCGGCGAGAGCTTCAGCGGGGCGGTCCCGATGGTCTGGATCCTCATGCTCGCGAGCGTCGTGAGCACAGGATCGGCGGTCCTGGGCTTTCCGCTCGCCACGATCCTTCGCCGGCCCGCCGTCGCAGGCATCGGGGAGGTGCTCGCGCTCGTCGTGACCGCCGTCGGCCTCGTCGTGCTCCTGCCCCTGCTGGGCGGGATCGGCGCGGCGATCGTCAGCGTCGCTGCGTACGCCGTGAACTTCGCGTGGCTCCTGCGCATCACGCGGCGAGAGCTCGGTGGGTCCCGGCGGGAGTACCTCATCCCCCACGGAGACGAGTTGGTCGAGCTGGTGCGCAGGTTCACCCGGCGCGCCACCGGAGTCAGGTCAGCCTGACCCCGGCGGCTCGGACGGGGCGACGTCCCGACGCGCCGGCTCCAAGGCACCATCGGACCCGAGGTGGCCGCGGCCGACGCCGCCGCACCGGGGAGAATCCTCTGGTCGGGAAGCACGGAGCAGGCGCGCAAGCACCGTGCCGAGCGCGCGCGCGACGTCCGGCAGGAACGGACCACCGTCGGCGTCGCCGAGCAGCGGCCTGATGGGCTCGAGCACGTCGAGGCCAGCCCGCGCATCACCCGGCGGTGCCGAGCGCGAGCGCAGGGGCCGCGCGCCCCAGGCCGACGCGCAGATGATCGGCCAGCGGGGATCGCGATGGCGATCGCCCGCTCGCGGACGCCCGGGCCGCCGCGACGTCACCGGTGAGGCGCGCGCTGCCCGCGAGGAAGGCGAGCGCCGTGGAGGCGACGCCTCGGTCGCCGCGGACGGCCAGCGCGTCGGCCGACCGGCGAAGCAGCGCGGATGCCTCATCGTGCTGGTCGCGAAGTGCAGCACGCTGCCCCGCAGCGCCTGGCCGGCATCGACGACGAAGCGCTCTCCGCTTCGGGCGGCGAGACGCTCGGACTCGAGCGAGGTTTCCAGAGCCCCGTCCAGATCGGTCTACAGGCGGCCCACGGCGGCCACGCGACGGTCGCCGAATGGCCACCTGGCCGATGTTCTCCGCTCACGACCGCGGCATCCTCCGGATCGACGATCCCACTCCGACAGGGAGAACATCATGACCAAGGTCATCGCGAAGATGTCCATGTCGCTCGACGGGCGCATCGCGACCCCGGACGACGACATCAGCCTGCTCGTGGGCGTGCCTGTGTTCATCCTCACCCACGAGCCGCCCACGGACTGGCCGGCCGACAGCACGATCAGGTTCGTGACCGGCGGCCTCGCGGCCCGGCGGCGACGAGGCGGCGCAGGCGGCCCGGGATGTCGCCCAGGCGGGTCGACCCGCCTGAGGGCGACGCGACGCCGTTCGGGTCCACCTCTGGGCCAACGACGGGGTTCCGGCCGCCGAGACGCGTCGAGCCTCCAACGCGGGAGGCCCCGCCTTGCAGGGCCTTCGTGCATGGGCGCGGCGGGTTTCGAACCTGCGACCTCTCGCGTGTGAAGCGAGCGCTCTCCCACTGAGCTACGCGCCCTGGCGCGGCGCGGGGCCGTGTGGCCTCGTGCCGGCGGAGAGGGAAGGTTAGCGGCGCGGCGCGCGGGCGGCGACTCGGCCCGAGCGGGCGGTGGGGCGGGGTGGGCGCTCAAAGTCGTGGGGGCGCGGCCGATCACGGGGTGGTGTCCGTTGCCGCCGAGATGCCGACGCACGTCCCGACCCGTGTCGCGGGTCGTGCCGCCGTGCGCCTGCTCGTGCTGCTGGCGGTCGCGCTCGGGCTGGCCGCGTCGTACGCGCCGTCCGCGGACGCGGCGACGCCGAGCCAGAAGATGGTCTCCTTCGCGCGCGCCGAGCTGGCCAAAGGCGTCCGGGAGGTCCCCGACGGCTCGAACAAGGGCGCGCGCATCCGGATGTACGGGCTCTCGACGACCGCGCGCTACTACCCCGCGCCGTGGTGCGCGTACTTCACGTCGTACATCGCGAAGAAGGCGGGCGTGCCGATCGGCCCCGGGGGCACCGGCCTCGGCTACGTGCCCTACATCCGCTCGTGGGCGCAGCGGACCGGCCGGTGGACGCAGAAGCCGCGTCCGGGCTACCTCATCACCTTCCCGCAGCACGTCGGCGTCGTCGAGACCGTCTCGGCGAACGGCACGCTGACGACGATCGAGGGCAACTCGGGCAACGCGGTCCGCCGGCGCTACCGCCGGTGGAAGGAGGCCTCGGGCTACGTGCGCCTCGCCGCCGGCGGCAAGCTCACCGCGCCGGGCAAGATGCCCAAGCCGTCGGACAAGGTCGAGCAGTCGCTGACGGCGCGCATCACCGCCTACCCGGGCTTCGACATCGCCGTCGGCCAGCGGATCGACTTCACGTCGAACGACTCCTCGGGCGCCATCGCGCGCTCGGACTGGGACCTCACGGGCTCGGGCCGGTACACCGTGCGCGGCGACAACGTCAGCCGCCGCTACACGACGCCCGGCCGCTCCACGATCAAGCTGAAGATCAGCGACAAGAAGGGCCGCAGCGCCACGACGACCGCGGTCGTGACGGTCCGCTCGAACATCGCCCCGGTGGCGAAGCTGACCGTCGGCCCGGCGGCGCAGGTGCTCGTCGACACGACGGTCACCGCGGACGCCGGCCAGGCCTCCGATGCGGACGGCACCATCGCGCGGTGGTCGTGGCTCATGCCCGGCGACGGCGAGTGGCGCGACGGCGGCGCCAAGCGCTCGATCAAGCTGACGACGCCCGGCGACTACTCGATCGGCCTGCGCGTCTACGACAACGACGGCAACATGAGCGAGACGTCGGCGCCGGTGCGCGTCGTCGACTACCCGGAGCCGGTCGTCAGCACGGCGTGCTCCGAGCCGGCGATCGTCTCGGGCAAGCGGCTCTCCTGCCGCGCGGACACGAGCGCCTCGCCGGTGCCGATCAGCCGCGTCGAGTGGGACATGAACGACGACGGCACCTTCGAGGCGACGGGCTCCAGCGCGGGCTGGACGTACCCGACGCCCGGCGCCTACGCCATCCGCGTCCGGGCGACCGACAAGCGCGGCCGCGTCGCCTACGCGACCGCCCAGGTGCAGGTCACCAACCGGGCGCCCACCGCCAAGCTGGCCGGCGCGACGAGCACCACGCTCGGGGCGGTCATCGCGCTCGACGCGACGGGCTCGAGCGATCCCGACGGCCGCGTCGCCTCGTTCGCCTGGGACCTCGACGGCGACGGCCGGCCCGACGCCGCTCCGGCGCCCGCCGGACGCGTGAGCTACAGCCCGCGCGCGCCCGGCCTCCAGGTGGTGCGCGTGTGGGTGACCGACGAGCTCGGCGCGGTGAGCGGGGCGCAGCTCACCGTGAAGGTCGCGAACGCGACGCCGGTCGCGCGGATCGTGCTTCCGGTCAGGATCGTGGTCGGCGCCGTCGTGACGCTCGACGGATCGACGTCGTCGGACGCCGACGGGACGATCGCGCGCTACGACTGGGACATCAACGGCGACGGCACCTACAACGACGCCTCGGGCCCGACGGTCCCGATGACCTTCACGAAGGCGACCACCGGCGCCATCGTCCGCCTGCGCGTCACCGACGAGTTCGGGCTGACGCACATGGCGTCGAGGACCTTCACCGTCTACGCGAGCTGACCGGCCCGGGCGCCGGCGGCCGCCTCAGCCGCCGCCCTCCGCCTCCTTGGCGCCGTCCTCGGTCGGCGTCGGGTCCTCGTCGGGCGTGTCGAACGGGGCCGGCACGGCGCTGCCGCCGTCGGCGCCGGTCGGCGTCGCGTCGTCGGCGTCGATGTCGTCGGCGGGGTTGGCGCTGCGGTCGCGGTGCTCCACGGTGGTGCTCCTCTCCGGATAGGGGCCTGAAGCCGGAGCCTCCCCGTCAGCGGGCTGACACAAGCGCCTTCTCGAGCCAGAGATCGCGACGGTCCCCCTCGCGGAGCGTCTGGACGACGCGGTAGCCGGCGCTCGCGTACAGCCCGCGCGCCTCCGCGAGCGCGTCCGTCGTGAGCAGGCGGACCCGCTCGCACCCGGCGGCGGCGGCGAGCGCCTCGAGCTCGCGCAGCAGCCGCCGGCCGTGGCCGCGGCCGCGGCTCGGGGCGGAGACGAACATCCGCTTGAGCTCCGCGACGCCGGGCTCGATCGTCCGCATCCCGCCGCAGCACATCGCGCGGCCGTCCTCGTAGCCGACGAGCCACGCGGTGCCGGGCCCGCGGAACGCGTCCTCGGTGGCGAAGATGCCCTCGGCCGGCGCGAACCCGACGCCGAGCCGCCCCGCGATCAGCGCCATGTACTCGGCGAAGAGGTCCCGCGACGCCGGGCTGCCGGCGGGCTCGCGGCGCAGCTCTACCATCGCCGCAGGGCGAGGATCACGACGTCGTCGTCGAGCTCCGGCGCCCATGCCTCGAGCTCGCGCCGCACGTGCGCGACGAGCGCCTCGGGCCCCAGGCGGCGCGCGTGCTCGGCGAGCACGGCCGGCAGGCGCGCCTCGCCGAAGAAGGCGCCGTCGCGGCGCGCCTCCGCCAGGCCGTCGGTCGACGCGAACAACACGTCGCCGGGCTCGAAGGGCGCCTCGTGCTCGCCCCACCCGCCGTCCTCGACCCCCAGCGGGAGGCCGGTGGCGGCCAGCAGGTGCTCGCCGCCCGCCGCGGGCAGCAGCGCCGGCGGCCCGTGGCCCGCGTTGGCCCAGCGCAGCCGGTCGCCGTCGATGACGCCCATGAACGCCGAGACGAAGCTCGACGCGGGCAGCCGGTGGCGCAGCAGCGCGGCGGTCTGCTCGAGCACCTCGGCCGGGCTCTCGCAGTCCCACGTGCGCGCCTCGACGAAGAAGCGCACCATCGCGCTGAGCGCGGCCACCTCCAGGCCCTTGCCGCTCACGTCGCCGACGAGCACGGCGGTGGCGCCGCTGGGCAGCGTCCACGCGCCGAAGACGTCGCCGCCGCCCAGCTGGTGGCCGGCGGGCTCGTAGACGAGCCCGATCTGCAGCCCCGGCAGCGCCGGCGCGGGGCCGGGGACGAAGCCGCGGGTGAGCGCGTGGGCGACGCGCTGCTCGCGGTGGAAGTCGAGGGCGTTGGCGATCGCCCCCGCCGCCGGTCGCCCGAAGGCGGCGAGGATCGCGAGGGCGTCGTCGTCGAAGAACCGCTCGTCCTCGGCGGCCACGGTGAGCACCCCGAACAGCCGCGGGCCGAGCGTGATGGGAACGTGCATGAACGAGCCCACCGCCTCGCGCTCGACGACCTCCTGCAGGAACCGCGCGGCGTCGGCGGTGTGGCTGCGGTACGGCTCGCCGCTGGCCGCGACGGCGCCGATCATGCCCTCCCCGAGCCGGTAGCGCCGCCGCGGCACGACGCCGGTGAACCCGTCGGAGGCGACGACCCGCAGCTCCTCGGTCGCGGGCTCGAAGCGGGCCAGGAGCGCCTTGGGGGCGCCGGTCAGCTCGCGCGCCTGGTCGATGATGGCGCGATACACGGCCTCGGGCTCGAGCGAGCGGCTGACGACCTGCGCCGCCTGGCCGAGCAGCACCTCGCGGCGCGCGTCGTCGGAGCGCTGGAGCGCCAGCGCCGCGAGGTCGGCGAACACCTCGACGACGCGCAGGTCCTCGCTCGTCAGGGGCGGTCGCGGCCGCGCGCGGGACAGCGCGAGGACGCCGAGCGTGCGCCCGTCCTCGCCGCGCACGGGGCACGAGATGAACGACGAGCCGGCGTACCACTCCCACGCGCGGCGGGCGCGCTCGGGCCCGAGGTGCTCCCGGAGGCGGTCGCGCAGGGCGCCGGCGCCCACCCAGTCCTCCAGCGACGGGATGAGGAGTGGCCGGCCCTCCTCGATCGCCGCCTCGGTGACGCCGCGGCGCTCGGGGTCGTAGCTGCGCGTGAGGACCGGCTCGAGCGCGGCGCGCGTCTCGTCGTCGGCGAACCATGCGGCGGCCGGGCGGATCTCGCCGCGACGCCAGTCGACGACCTGGAACGCGCACCCGGTGACGTCCAGAAGCAAGCGGACCCTCGTGAGGATCTCGTCCAGCGTGCGGCCGACAACGGCCTCGGACGTGACGGCGCGGTCGATGCCCCTCGGCCTCATCCCTGGCTCTCCATCGTCGAACATAGTGCAGATTCCGGTCCACCGGAAATCGTCGCCGGTCGGCGCTCCAGGCGCTACGCTTGTCGTGGACCGTGCTAGGCGGGGAGGTAGCGGTGCCCTGTCGCTCGCAATCCGCTCTAGCGAGGCCGAATCCCCTCTCGAGGGGCGCGGCCTGCGGGTCGGCTCCGCCGAGTGCGGCGCTGATGGCCCGGGGTCCCGCGCGACGTCGGCCCGTGAACCAGGTCAGGTCCGGAAGGAAGCAGCCTTAAGCGGTTCCCGACGGGCGCAGCGGGTCCCCCGCGGCCGGAGCCGTCGCTCGACGGACGCCCCCGCAGGCTCGCCTCGAAGGAGGGTGCACGGTCCACCTTCTTCGCCGGAGCCCCGCCCGCCTCCACCCGGAGGCGGGCGGCGCGCCTGCTCACCCGCAGCGGGTGAACACGCGCCAGGAGCCGTTCACGCCCGCCGCGCGGAAGCCGGGCGGCGGCGGGACGATGCGCCTGTCGCGGTCGCGCGGGTCGAGCACGTAGTCGTTCGCGACCGCGGGCGTGGCCGGCGTCACCCACGTGCCCCGCGCCGGACGCTGCTCCTGGGCGTCGACGATCCGTCGCGGCGGCAGGTCGAGCCACAGCGCGAGCGCCGGCACCGGGCGGTGGTTGGGGACCGTCACCGGCGCGCACGCCGGCCCGATGGCCGGGCGCGGCTCGCGGGCCAGCGCGGCGAGGTCGTGCTGGATGGCGTCCTGGCGGGTCAGCGCGCGCTGGAGCGCGCCGATCCGGCTCACCTGGGCGGGCGTGAAGGCGACGAGCAGCACGACCGTGGCCGCCGCGAACCACGCCCACGGCCGCCGCCGCGGGTCGGCGCGCGCGAGCTCCATCCAGCCGAACACGCCGGCCCCGCAGAAGATCGCCAGGATGACGGCCGGCAGCAGGAGGTAGCGGCCGAGGATCGGCAGGCCCGCCGTGGCGAGCACGCAGAACGCGGCGAGCGCGACGAGACCGGCGGCGGCGCCGAGGCGGGCGCGCTCGCGGAGATACGCGAGCGCGAGCAGGCCGCCGCCGGCCGCGCCGAACAGGACGGGCTCGCGGAGGATCTCGCCGAGGCGCCGCGGCGCCGTGAGCGGGACCTCGTCCAGGCCGGTGATCCGCCCGAGATCCTGCGCGGTGCCGCGCGTGCCGAGCAGCGAGTGCAGCGGGTCGCCGGTCACGAGGAGGTCGGCGAGCGCCCACAGCAGCGGCCCGGCGGCGGCGAGGACGAGCAGCGCGGGGCGGCGCGACCGCGGCGAGCGCCAGAGCCAGGCGACGTAGACGACCGAGAACAGCCACGCCTCCGGGCGCAGGAGGCCGGCGATCGCGAGGAGGGCGAGCACCGACGCCCCGGCCCGTGGCCGGCGCGTCTCGACGAGCAGCGCGCCGAGCACGAGCACGAGGTAGGGGATGTCGACGTACGCGCGCGCGCCGAAGTCGAGCACCGGGCGGCGGGTCAGCACGATCGCCGCCGCGAGCGCGCCGGCCGCCGGGTTGAACCACTCGCTGCCGAGGCGGTAGACGACCCACCCGAGCGCGCCGAGGGCCGCGAACGCGCCGACGAGCACGATCGTGGTCGCCGCCTCGCCGTGCACGCCGCGGTCGGCGGCCGCGCTGAGCGGGGCGAGCACGACGCCGCCGAGCGTCGCCAGCGGATGCGGCGTGGGGGCGAGCGAGACGTCGTAGTCGGGCAGCGTCCCGTGGGCGAGGTCGCGTCCCCACACGAGCGCGTAGAGCGTGTCGTAGTTGACCAGCCCGCGTCCGGCGAGGGCCCACGCGAGCGCGCCGAGCAGGGCGACGACGCCGAGGGTGCGAGCACGGGACGCGGCCACGGCGCCGGACCCTAGATGATCGGATCGCGCCCACCCGGCGGGCGCGGTGGGCGCATCCGCCCGGCCACTACACTCGGATGTCCGTGTCCGCCGGCCCATCGCTCTACCGTCGCCACCGCCCGCGCACCTTCGCCGACGTGGTGGGCCAGGAGCACGTCGTGCGCACACTGCGCAACGCCGTCGAGCAGGGCAAGGTGCACCACGCGTACCTGTTCGTGGGCTCGCGCGGGACCGGCAAGACCTCGATGGCGAAGATCCTGGCCGCCTGCCTGAACTGCGAGCGGGGCCCGACGATCGAGCCCTGCGGCGTCTGCGACTCCTGCGTCGCCATCGCCGGCGCGACGTCGCTCGACGTCATCGAGATGGACGCGGCGTCGAAC
Source organism: Solirubrobacteraceae bacterium (assembly GCA_034664705.1). GTDB lineage: Bacteria > Actinomycetota > Thermoleophilia > Solirubrobacterales > Solirubrobacteraceae > JAOPZW01. Next base: position 2,775 of record JAXDHC010000044.1, on the reverse strand, counting down.
AACTCCGTCGACGACATCCGCGACCTGCGAGACAGCGTCGCCTACGCGCCGGTCTCCGGGCGCCACAAGGTCTACATCCTCGACGAGGCGCACATGCTCTCGTCGCAGGCCTGGAACGCCTTCCTCAAGACCCTCGAGGAGCCGCCGCCGCACACGATCTTCGTGCTCGCGACGACCGAGGCCCAGAAGGTGCTGCCCACCGTCGTCGACCGCTGCCACCGCTTCGACTTCTCGCGCCCGAGCGTCGACGACCTCGCCTCCGTGATCACCCGCGTCTCCGGCCAGGAGGACATCGACATCGGCCCGGACGCGGTCGCCCTGCTCGCGCGCCACGCGACCGGCTCGTTCCGCGACGCGCTCGGCACGCTCGAGCAGCTGGTGACCTACAGCGGCCGCTCGGTCTCGACGGACGACGTGCTCGCCGTCCTCGGGGTCGCCGACGCCGACCTGCTCTTCGGCGCGCTGGACGCCGTCGGCGCCCACGACGCCCGCGCCGCGCTCCACGCGGCGGCGCGGCTGGCGTCGAGCGGACGCGACCTCTCGCAGGTCATGCGCGACGTCGAGAGCCACACCCGCGAGCTGCTCATCGTGCAGACGCTCGGCGAGGTCCCCACGGAGCTGCACATCACGCCCGACCGCGACGCCCGCCTCGGCGAGCAGGCCACGCGCGTCGGCCGCTCCGATCTCGTGCGGCTGCTCGAGCTCCTCGCCGACGCGATGCGCGCGGTCAAGGACGGCGCCGAGGCGCGCACGCGCCTGGAGCTGGCCCTCGTCGAGGCCGCGAGCCCGCAGATCGACCCGTCCGCCCGCGCGCTGATGGCGCGCCTGGAGCGCCTGGAGGCCGCGCTCGCGCGGGGCGCCGCGCCCGCCGCCGCAGCCCCGCCGCCCGCGCCGGCGCCGGCGCCCACTGCGCCCGCCGACCGGGACGCGTCGCCGGCCGACGGTGCCGCCGCCTCCGAGCCGCCCGCCGCGGCGCCGTCCCCGCCGCCCGTCCCCGTTCCCGTCGCCGAGCCGCCCGCCGCGCCGCGCGCGACCGCTCCGGCCCCCGCCCCGGCGGCGCCCCGTCCCGCCCCCGCCGGCGAGGGCCCCGCCGCCGTCGCCGCCGTGGCGGTCGTCGCCGACCCGCCCGCGCCCGGCGGCGCGCCGACGATCGAGGGGCTCGCCGGCCTCTGGTCGGCGGTGCTCGAGGCCGTGTGCGCGGACAACCAGCTGCTGGGCGTCGCCCTGTCGGACGCCCGCCCCGTCGAGCTGCGCGGCCACGAGCTCGTCGTCGCGTTCGCCGAGAACGACACCTTCAACCGCCGCGTGGCCGACAACGCCGAGCACCGCGGGCTCGTCGAGCGGGCGGTGCGCAGCCTCTGCGGCAGCCCGCTGCGGATCCTCTTCGAGCTGCGCGAGCTTCACCCGGACGACGGCGAGGAGGCCGCCGCCCCGCCGTCAGAGGACGAGATCGTCGCGCGCTTCGTGTCAGAGTTCGATGCCGAGGAGATCGTCCCGGACCCCGACGAACACAAGGAAGGCGAGGCCTGAGATGCCACAGCCGCCGAACATGCAGCAGATGATGAAGCAGGTCCAGAAGATGCAGCAGGACATGCTCGAGGCTCAGGAGCAGCTCAAGCACGAGGAGGTCGAGGCCTCCGCGGGCGGCGGGATGGTCAAGGTCAAGGTCTCGGGCGACCTCATCGTCAAGGCGATCACCATCGCCCCCGACGCCATCGACCCCGACGACCCCGAGCTGCTGCAGGACATGGTGCTGGCCGCGGTCAACGAGGCGATGCGCGCCGCGCAGGAGCTCCAGCAGTCCAAGCTGGGCGGCCTGACCGGCGGCATGGACCTCGGCTCGCTCGGCCTGCCGGGCTTCTAGCGCCACCGCTTGTACGCGCCGCCCGTCCAGCGCCTCATCACCGAGCTCGGCAAGCTGCCGGGGATCGGGCAGCGCACCGCGCAGCGCCTGGCGTTCCACATCCTGCGCACCGACCCCGACGACGCCAACGCCCTCGCGGACGCGATCCGCGAGGTCAAGGAGCGCATCGGGCTGTGCCACGTGTGCTTCAACCTGGCCGACGAGGAGCGCTGCCGCATCTGCCAGGACGAGCGCCGCGACGCCGAGCTCATCTGCGTCGTCGAGGAGCCGGGCGACGTCATCCCGGTCGAGCGCACGCATGAGTACCGCGGGCGCTACCACGTCCTCGGCGGCGCGCTCTCGCCGATCGACGGGATCGACCCCGAGGACCTGAAGATCGCCGAGCTCTACGCGCGCGTCGAGGCCGGCGGGATCCGCGAGGTCGTCCTCGCCACGAATCCGACGACGACGGGCGAGGCGACGGCGCTGCACATCGCCGCCGCCCTGCGCGAGCGAACCCCCGACGTCGTCGTCACCCGCCTGGCCTCCGGCCTGCCGGTCGGCGCCGACCACGAGTACGCCGACGAGGTCACGCTCGGGAAGGCCTTCGCCGGGCGGCGGGCGCTGTAGCGCGGCGGTCGGGCCGGTCGCCGGCCCGCCGCGTCCTCACCGCGCGCGAGGCGGATGAGCGCCCCGTGGCGCGCTTCGACCTGGACGATCCCGCCCGCCGCGGCGAGGACCTCGCCGGACCGGATCCGGCGCGCGGCGCCGTTGTAGGCGCTGACGCCGGTGTCCTCCAGGGTCTGGGCGAGCTTCAGGAAGCGCCGCTCGCTCATGAACACGTCGCCGAAGCCGACCGTCGGCGCCTTGGCCGGCGTGCCGCCCAGCTGGGCCGCGGTGCCGACGTTCTCGACCGTCGCGGCGGTCTGGAG
>JAXDHC010000043.1:0-2665 GCA_034664705.1 Solirubrobacteraceae bacterium | reverse complement strand
AACGAGGCCTCGGCGCGCGACACCCACATCGCCGACTACCCGCTGCTCGTGCCGATGTTCGACATCGAGACGATCGGCGCCGGCGGCGGCTCGATCGCTCACGTCGACGCCGCCGGGGCGTTCAAGGTCGGCCCCCGCAGCGCCGGCGCCACGCCCGGGCCCGCGTGTTACGGCAACGGCGGCGACGACCCGACGATCACCGACGCGCACCTCGTACTCGGCCGCATCGACCCCGACCGCTTCCTGGGCGGCGAGATGCCGCTGGACGTCGCGCGCGCCGAGGCGGTCGTCGACCGCCTGGCCGGCGAGCTCGGGATGGAGCGCCTCGAGGCCGCGGCGGGGATCCTCACCCTGGCCAACGCCAACATGGCGCAGACCATCCGCTCGATCACGGTCGAGCGCGGGCGCGATCCGCGCGAGTTCGCGCTCGTCGCCTTCGGCGGCGCGGGCCCGCTGCACGCCGACGCGCTGGGACAGCTCATGGGCACCTCGCCCGTGATCGTGCCCGAGCGCCCGGGCGTGCTCGCTGCGCTGGGGGACGCGCTCTCGCCGTTCCGGAGCGAGTTCGCCGAGACCTTCATCCGTCGCCTTGACCAGCTCACGTCCGAGGATCTCGGCGGGCGTCTCGGAGAGCTCGGGGCCCGCGCGGACGCGTGGCTCGAGCTGGAGGGGATCGCCGAAGCCCAGCGCGAGGTGCGCTACGCCGTCGACGTCCGCTACCGCAGCCAGGCGCTCGAGATGGAGATCGCCGTCGAGCCGGGCGACGTCTCCCTCGAGGCCATCGCCGCGCGGTTCTCAGAGCTGCACGAGCGCGAGTACGGCTTCCGACTGGACGTCGTCTGCGAGCTCGTCAACCTGCGCGCCGTCGCCCTCGGACGCGAGGAGGCCATGTCCGGCGAGGAGGCCGCACCCGCGGCCACCGGTCCGGTCGAGGACGCGCAGGTCGGCACGCGGCGGATCCACCGCGGCGAATGGATGGAGGCACGCGTCTATGACCGTTCGAGGCTCGGGCCCGGACATCGCGTGGAGGGGCCGGCGATCGTGGTGCAGAAGGACTCGACGACGCTGGTCCTGCCGGGATCCCACGCGGAGGTCGACGCGCACCGGAACCTGCTGATCCGCCAGACGACCGCTCCGGCGGCCGGCGCGCGCGCCGAGTCGCCGATCCTGACCGACATCATCGAGAGCGCACTGAAGAACATCCGCCGCGAGATGGACGCGGTGATCTTCCGCTCGGCGATGTCCCCCGTGATCCGGGAGGAGCACGACTCCTTCCCGCTCATCACCGACCACCGGGGGCGGATGATCGCCGGCCAGTTCGGCTGGCCGCTGGACGACTTCTTCGCCGAGCACTATCGCCGCGAGGACCTCGGGCCGGGCGACGTGCTGATGCTCAACGACCCCTACCTGTGCGGCGGGGCGATCCAGCACACGCCGGACATGCTGCTGCTGCGCCCGATGTTCCACGGCGACGAGCTCGTCGGGTACGCGTCGCAGTTCGGCAACCTCATGGACATCGGCGGCCCGACGCCCGGCTCCATGCCCGCGCAGGCCCGCTCGATCTTCGACGAGGGCATCCGCTTCCCGCCGGTGAAGCTCTACGAGGGCGGGCGGCTCGTCAAGCCGATCCTCGACATCCTCGCCCGCAACTCGCGCACGCCCGAGATGACCGTGGCGGACACGCTTGCCATGGCCGCCGCGACACGCGCCGCCGAGCTGCGCGTCGGGGAGCTGTGCGACCGGTTCGGCGTGGAGACCTACCGCGCCGCGTGCGACCGCCTCCTGGAGCGCACGCGCGACGCCGCGGCGCTCATGATCGAGCAGTTCATCCCGGAGACGCCGCTCGAGTTCGAGGACTACGTCGACGACGACGGGCGAGGCAACGGCCCGTTCCGGATCAAGCTCTCGATCTCGCGCCACGAGGGGAAGGCGCTGCTGGACCTCACCGAGTGCGACGACCAGGCCGAGGGGCCCATCAACCTGATGATGGGCGAGGCCATGCTGAAGATGAACGTCGGGATCGTGCTGATCATGACGCTCGATCCGCAGATCCTCTTCAACCACGGCTACAACGACCTGATCGAGGTGAGGCTCCGCCCGGGATCGATCCTTCAGCCGCGGTTCCCCGCCCCGCTGTCCAACCGCGCGCACACGCTCGCGCGCCTGATGGACGTCGTGCAGGGCGCGCTGGCCCAGCAGACGCCCGAGCTCGCGACCGCCGCGGCGTGCGGCTCGAGCCCGCACCTCCTGTTCTCCGGGCGCGACGGTTCCGAGGACTTCTTCTTCTATGAGATCAACTACGGCGGGATCCCCGGCCGGCCGCTCGGCGACGGGATGGACGTCCACGCCTGGTGGCCGAACTTCACCGCGATCCCGGCGGAGTACGCGGAGACCTACTTCCCGATCCGCGTCGAGCATGTCCATGCGCGCGCGGACTCCGGAGGCGCCGGTCTGCACCGCGGCGGCAACGGGCTCGACAAGGTCTACGTCTTTCTCGCCCCCGGCGAGGTCTCCATCCACGACGACCGCGCCCGTTCCCGCCCCTGGGGTATCGGCGGTGGCGGGGCGGCCCACGGCTCGCGCAAGGTCCTCATCCGCCGCACCGGCGAAGAGGTGGAGCTGGCCTCCAAGCTCGACTTCCTCGCCGTCGAGCCCGGCGACCGCC
>JAXDHC010000042.1:0-2525 GCA_034664705.1 Solirubrobacteraceae bacterium | reverse complement strand
GCATCCACCGCTCCTCGCCGCTCGCACGCGAGACGCTGCGCGTGAGCACCGGCTGGGGCGTGCGGCCCGCCAGCGCGTCGCGCGCCGGCAGCCGCGCGTAGTCGAAGGGCTGCCCGTGCTCGTCCAGCGTCACGAAGCGGGCGACGATCTCGGCCATCGGCGTGCGGAGCACCTCCTCCGGGGAGGCGCACTCGAGCAGCGCGGCCGCCGCCTCGTTGACGTAGAGGAGGCTGAGGTCGCGCGCCTGGACGGTCACCGCCTCGGCGAGGTTCCCGAGGATCGCCTCCAGCTGGCGCTCGGTCCTCACCAGCTCGGCGAAGAGGCGTGCGTTGTCGAGCGCGATCGCCGCGCGGCGGGCGAGCTCGACGGCGAGACGGAGGTCGTCGTCGCCGAACGGCGCGCGGCCGGCCCGCCGGACGAACGCGAAGACGCCGAGGGTCCGTCCGCGCGCGACGAGCGGCACGGCGATCCCGCTCGCGTAGCGCAGGCGCCGCATGTGCTCGAGATGGCGCGCGTTGAGCGCGACCTCCTCCAGGTGCTCGGGCGTCATCTCGGGGACCAGCTGCGGGCGCCCCGTCCGCGCCGCCACGGCGACCGGGTGGGCGCCGTCGACGGGGATCGGCCAGCGGCGGCGCGCGTCCAGGACGGCCTCGGCGATGCCCGGCTCGGCGGCGTCCGCCGCGGCGCCCCGCAGCCCCCCGTCGGGCTCGAGGACGTCGACGGTCGCGACGTCGGCCATCTCGGGGACCGCGAGCGCGACGACCTGCGCGAGGCGCTCCTCCGGATCCACCGCGGTCGCGAGCAGCTCGCTCGCACGGGCGACCATGTTGGCCTCGATCCGCGCCGCGCGCTCGCCGGCCAGCGCGGCGGCCGCGGCGCGCTGGGTGCGCTCGTAGCGCCTGCGGCCGGTCACCGCCGCCATCGCGAAGACGCTGCCCGCCAGCACGACGAGCAGCTGGATGACGTGCTGGGGGGCGAAGAGGCCCTGGTCGACGGGACCGAGGGCGACCGCGACGACGATCGCGAGCGCGGCGACGACCGCCGTGGCGCGCCGGCTCGCGCCGACGGCGGCGATGAGCGGGCCGATCACGAGCAGCGGGATGAGCACCGGGCGCGACGTGATGGCGACGTCGAGGGCCGCGACGACGGCGATCGCCGCGAGCCCGGCGGCGGCCGTCGCGCCCTCATCCATCCGCTGCGCGACGGCTCTCACGGCCGCCCATGCTAGTGCGGCGCCCGTGGACGGCGCACGGGGTCGCGAAGACGCCCGGCGCCGTCGGGAGACGGCGCCGGGCGGGGACGGAGTGTCAGGCCGCGACGGTGGGCTGCCGGGCGGGCTCGAGGGCGATCTCGAGCACCTCGGCGACCGTCATGACCGGGTGGAACGTCATCTGCTCGCGCACGTCCGCGGGGACGTCGTCGAGGTCGCCGCGGTTGCGCTCGGGCAGGATCACGTCGGTCAGGCCGGCGGCGTGGGCCGCGAGGACCTTCTGCTTCAGGCCGCCGATCGGCAGCACGCGGCCCTGCAGCGTCACCTCGCCGGTCATCCCGACGGTGTGGCGGACGGGGCGGCCGCTGAGCAGCGACGCGAGCGCCGTGGTCATCGTCACGCCCGCGCTGGGGCCGTCCTTCGGGATGGCGCCGGCGGGCACGTGGACGTGGAACTCGCGCTCGTCGAAGCCCTCCTCGCCGATGCCGAGCTCGCCGGCGTGGGCGCGCACGTAGGTGAGCGCGATGCGGGCGGACTCCTTCATGACGTCGCCGAGCTGCCCGGTGAGCGTGAGCGCGCCGGTGCTGCCCTTCATGGCGTTGGCCTCGACGAAGAGCACGTCGCCGCCGGTGCCGGTGACCGCCAGGCCGGTGGCCACGCCCGGCACCGCGGTGCGGGCGGCCGCCTCCTGGAAGACCTTCTGGCGGCCGAGGGCGTCGCGCACGAGCTCGACGTCGATCGGGATCGGCGCCTGGGCGGTGCCGGAGGCGATCTTCGTCGCCGTCTTGCGCAGCAGCGTGCCGAGCTCGCGCTCGAGCTGGCGGACGCCGGCCTCGCGCGTGTACTCGCCGACGATCGTCTGCAGCACCTCGTCGGAGACCTCCACCTCGTCCTCGCGCAGACCGTTGCGCTCGCGCTGGCGCGGCCACAGGTAGCCGCGGGCGATCGCGACCTTCTCGGCGGTCGTGTAGCCGTCGAAGCGGATGACCTCCATGCGGTCCAGCAGCGGGCCGGGGATGGTCTCGGCCTGGTTGGCCGTCGCGATGAACACGACCTCGGAGAGGTCGAGCTCGATGTCGAGGTAGTGGTCGCGGAACGTCGAGTTCTGCGCGGGGTCGAGCACCTCGAGCAGGGCCGCGCTGGGGTCGCCGCGCCAGTCGGCGCCGACCTTGTCGACCTCGTCGAGGAGGATCACCGGGTTCATCGTCCCCGCGTCGCGCAGCGCGCGGACCAGACGGCCGGGGAGCGCGCCGATGTACGTGCGCCGGTGGCCGCGGATCTCGGCCTCGTCGCGCACGCCGCCGAGCGACATGCG
>JAXDHC010000041.1:0-3226 GCA_034664705.1 Solirubrobacteraceae bacterium | reverse complement strand
AGCGCCCCGTCCAGGTCCAGATGCCAGAACGCGCCGAGGTCGGAGCCGGCCGCCCGCGCCAGGACGTCCGTGCACAGCTCGCGTGCGGACACGCGGCCTGCGCGGACGTCGCGGGCGATCGCCGCGGCGCCGCGGCCCATCAGCCCAGAGCACCGGCCGCGGCGAGCAGGCGGTGCAGCTCGCCGGGGAGCAGCGGGGCGTGGTCGATCTCGATGCCGAGCGGCCGCAGCGCGTCGGTCACCGCCGACGCCGTGAGCGCCGGCACGGGGATCGCGCCGGCCTCGCCAACGCCCTTCATGCCAAGCGGGTTGAGCGGCGAGGGCGTCTCGAGGTGGTGGAGCTCGACCCGCGGCACCTCCGTGGCGTACGGGATCAGGAAGTCCATGAAGGAGGCGTTGCGCAGCTGGCCCTCCGCGTCGTACTCGAGCTTCTCGTACAGGGCGCCGCCGACGCCCTGGGCCACGCCGCCCATGACCTGGCCCTCGACGATGGCCGGGTTGATCATCTTGCCGCAGTCGTGGACGAGAACGTACTTGAGGAAGCTGACCTCGAGCGAGTCCATGTCGACCTCGACGATGGCCGCGTGCACGCCGCTGGCCCAGGTGGCGTGCGGCGGGCTGTAGTACGACCGCGCCTCGAGGCCGGGGACCCGGCCGTCGGGCAGCGGCGGGCCGCCGACGTCCTCGAAGGCCGGCGCGAACTGCGTCGCCGCCTGCGCGTCCTGGTCGAAGGCGTAGCGGAGCGGGTTGGCGACCGTCGCGACCTGCTTCAGCGTGACGTGGCGGTCCTCCGAGCCGCGGACGAAGATGCGCCCCTCGGCGATGTCGATGTCCTCGACCGCGGCCTCGAGCATGTTCGAGGCCATGTCGATGATCTTCTCGCGGACCTCGAGCGCGGCCTTGCCGACCGCGTTGCCCGAGACGACGGCCGCGCGGCTGGCGAAGGTGGCGACGCCCCACTCGAAGGCGCCCGTGTCGCCGGTGATGACCTGCACGTCGGACGGGTCGACGCCGAGCTGGTCGGCGGCGATCTGGGCGAACACGGTCTCGTGGCCCTGGCCCTGGGACGTCAGGCCGGTCGAGACGAGCACCTTGCCGGTGACCGACTGGACCTGCACGTGGGCGCCCTCGTACGGGCCGAGGCCCGTGCCCTCGACGTAGCAGGCCAGCCCGAGGCCGATCCAGCGGCCCTCAGCGCGGGCCCGCTCCTGCTCGGCGCGGAACTCGTCATAGCCGATCGCCTCGAGCACCGTGTCGAGGGCGCGGACGTAGTCGCCGCTGTCGAGCGTGACCGGGAGGCCGTCGGCGAAGACCATGTTCTCGCGCGTGTAGGGGAACTCGTCGGACGCGATGAGGTTGCGCCGCCGGATCTCCATGCGGTCGATCCCGAGCTCCTGGGCGAGGAGGTCCATCGTGCGCTCCATCACGAAGCAGGCATGGGGGCGCCCGCAGCCGCGGTAGGGCGACACGGTCGTCGTGTTCGTGTAGATCGCCTTGAACTCGACGTGCAGGTTGGGGATCCGGTAGGGCCCGGGCAGCGAGGTCGAGGCGACCTGCGCGACGGCGATGCCGTACGGGATGAACGCGCCCGTGTCGTGCAGGAAGGTGTCGCGCAGGCCGAGGATCTCGCCGTCCTTGGTGGCCGCGACCTCGACGTCGTGAATCTGCTTGCGCTCCTGGTTGGAGGCGACGAAGTGCTCCGACCGGTCCTCGATGTACTTCACCGGCCGGCCGAGCGCCATCGCCGCGAACGGCACGAGGACCTCGTCGGGGTGGAAGAAGAAGACCTTGGTCCCGAAGCCGCCGCCGGTGTCGGGCGCGATGACCCGGACCTTGTTCTCGGGCAGGCTGAAGAGCGAGGCCAGGCCGCCGCGGATCGAGATCGACGCCTGCGTCGAGTCCCACAGCGTGAGCTCGCGGCTATGGGAGTCCCAGCGCGCGAGGCAGCCGCGCGTCTCCATCGGGTGCCCGGCGCTGCGCTCGACGACGAAGCGCGCCCTGAACACGTGCTCCGCGCGGGCGAACGCGTCGTCGGGGTCGCCGCTGACCTGCACGAGATGGCAGGCGACGTTGCCCGGGACGTCGTCGTGGACGAGCGGGCTGCCCGCCGCCCCGGCGCGCTCGAGGTCGACCACGACCGGGAGCGGCTCGTAGTCCACGACCACCCGCTCGGCCGCGTCCTCGGCCTCGTAGCGCGACTCCGCGACGACCATGGCGATCGCCTGGCCGACGTGGTGGACCTCCTCGCGCGCCAGCGGGCGCTGCGTGCGGGGGTGCGTCATCGCCGGGTGCGGGATGAGCAGCGGCAGGTCCTGGTCGAGGTGCCCGATGTCGTCGCACGTGTAGACGGCGACGACGCCGGGCTGCGCCTTGGCCTCCTCCACGTCGACGCCCGCGATCCGCGCGTGGGCGAACGTGCTGCGCACGAAGGCCACGTGCAGCGCGCCGTACGCCTCGATGTCGTCCACGTAGCGACCGTTGCCGCGGAGCAGCCGGTCGTCCTCGTTGCGCAGGACCGACTCGCCGAACGTCCGCGTCGCCATCTCAGCCCTCCGTTCCCTGCGTGCGCTGCGCGGCCAGGCGCACCGCGTCGACGATGTTCGTGTAGCCGGTGCAGCGGCAGAGGTTGCCGCTGAGCGCCTCGCGGATCTCCTCCTCGGGCATGTCCGCCAGGCCCGGGACGGTGCGGACGAGCTCCTCGGAGGCCATGAGGAAGCCGGGGGTGCAGAAGCCGCACTGCAGCGCGTGCTTCTCGTGGAACGCCTGCTGGACGGGGTGCAGCGTGCCGTCGTCGGCCGCCAGCGACTCGACGGTGCGCACGTCGGCGCCCTCGCACTGCACGGCGAGGGCGAGGCAGGAGCGGGCGGCGCGCCCGTCGATCTGGACGGTGCAGCAGCCGCACACGCCGTGCTCGCAGCCGACGTGGGTGCCGGTGAGCCCGAGCTCGTGGCGCAGGAAGTCCGACAGCAGCAGCCGGACCGCGACGGTCCGCTCGTGGCGGGTCCCGTTGACCGTCATCGTCACGGTCCGCGAGTCCTCGGTGGACCGGGCCTGGATCGTGCTCATCGAACTGCGCTCCTCTCGGATGCCCGCCCCGCGGCCGTGTGCAGCGCGCGGACGGTGAGGCGATGGGTCAGGTGGCGGCGGTAGGGCGCCGAGGCCATGGCGTCGTCGGCGGTCTCGACGAGCGCCTCGGCCGCGCGGCCGGCCTCCTCGAAGGCCTCCTC
>JAXDHC010000040.1:0-3591 GCA_034664705.1 Solirubrobacteraceae bacterium | reverse complement strand
CCGCCTGTTCGGCACGCCGCAGAGCGACCTGCTCGCCGGCATCGCCTACGGCGGCTTCGCGATCGCCGTGCTGACCGTCGTGGTCTACGGCTTCCGCTTCATGCTGCTCGTCAACCGCGTCGCCGTGATCGGCGTGACGGTGCTGATGGTGCTCGGCGTGATCGCCTTCGCCGGCGACTTCGACGCCGGCTATCCCGGCATCTTCACGCCCGAGGCCGATCGGGCGACCCGCGACCTCTTCTGGCCGACGCTCGTGGGCGCCGCCCTGATCTCCATGTCCAACCCCGTCTCCTACGGCGCGTTCCTGGGCGACTGGTCGCGCTACATCCCCGCCGAGACGCCGCGTCATCGCCTGATGCTCGCCGCGTTCGCGTCGCAGGTCGCGACGCTCGCGCCGTTCGTCTTCGGCCTCGCCACGACGGCGATCGTGGCCGCGAAGGCGCCCGAGTTCGTCGACCCCGCCAGGCCGAGCTTCGTCGGCGGGCTCGTGGCGATCGCCCCGACCTGGTATCTCGCCCCGCTGATCGGCATCTCGCTGATCGGCGGGATGTCGGTGGCCACGGCGACGCTCTACGGGACCGGCCTGGACTTCTCGAGCGTGTTCCCGATCCTCAGCCGCGTCCAGGCGACGCTGCTCATCGGCGGCTTCGCGGTCGCGCTGCTCTTCGTGGGGCGCTTCGTGCTGGACCTGCTCAGCAGCATCACGACGTTCGCGACGCTGATCGTCGTCTGCACGACGCCGTGGATGGTGATGATGCTGATCGGCTACTTCGTGCGCCGCGGGTGGTACCTGCCGGAGCACCTGCAGGTGTTCAACAAGGGCCAGCGCGGCGGCATCTACTGGTTCAAGCGCGGCGTGAACTGGCGCGCGCTCGGCGCCTGGATCCCGTCGGCCGTCATCTCGCTGCTGATGGTGAACATCCCCGGCCAGTTCGTCGGGCCGTGGAGCGGGTGGTTCGACGGCGTCGACGCGAGCCTCCCCGCTGCCCTCCTGCTCTCGTTCGTCCTCTACAGCGCGCTGCTGTTCGTGTTCCCGGAGCCGCGCCACGCGTTCGGGCCCGAGGGCGCCCGGCTCGTCCCCACCTCGGACCGGCCCGCGACGCCGATCACCGTCGAGCCGCCGGACTCGCTGCTCGCGCGGCTCGGCGTTGGCGCGACGGCCGACCCGGAGACGCCGCCCGACACGACGACCGCCTGATCCGCTGCCCCGGCGAGCCCCGAACCTCGCGGTTGACCGCGCGTCCACGCCGCGTATACGGTCGGTGTGCATGTCACGTCGCATCCGCGATCAGGCGGTCGGCTCGGCGGGCCGGGCGCTCGCTGCGAAGGACGTCGCCTACGACTACGTCCGGCGCGAGATCCTCTGGGACGGCAGCAACCAGACGCGGTTCATCGCGGAGGAGACGGTCGGCGGCGTGCTCGGCCTCAGCCGCACGCCGGTGCGCGAGGCGTTCCTGCGCCTCGAGGCCGAGGGGCTCCTGACGCTGGTGCCGCGCAAGGGCGCGATGAGCCTCCCGGTCACGGAGCGCAAGGTCCGCGAGGTGATGGAGGTCCGCTCGGTCATCGAGACCTGGAGCGCCGACCGGGTCCTCGAGGACGCCGGCGCGCGCCGGCGGCTCGTCGAGACGATGCGGGCGCTGCTCGACGAGCTCGTGCAGCTCGGGCACGCGGCGGACCCGTGGGCGTTCGTCGAGCACGATCGCAGCTTCCACCGCGAGCTCGTGGTCGCGGCGGGCAACGACGTGATGCTGGGCCTCTGCGAGCGCCTGCGCGACGTGCAGCTGCAGCTCGGCGTGCGCGCGATCTTCGGCGACCCGGCGCACATCGACGCGGTCAACGCCGAGCACGCCCGCATCGTGGACGCGCTGGCGTCCGGCGGCGCGGCCGACGTGCGCGCCGCGATCGTCAGGCATCTCGACGCGACGTCCGAGCGGCTGCGCCGGCGCGTCCGGGAGGCGTGAACGTGGCGGTACCGGTGACAACGCAGAGCAACGGAGGGTGGAGGCATGGCGTACGTGCACAGTGACGACCCGGTCGAGCAGTTCCTGGAGATCTACGAGCGAGAGGGCGACGAGCTCCTCGCCGAGGAGCGCCTGGCGGCGCCGGGGCTGTTCTCCGGCGAGGAGGAGTTCATCCGCTTCGCCGACCGCGACTACCAGTCCGACCGCCACTGGGCCTTCGAGGTCAAGCCCGAGGAGTGCGCGCTCATCGTGGTCGACATGCAGGAGGACTTCGTCAACCCCGGCAACCCGATGTGCGTCCCGGAGGCCTACCGCCAGGTGCCGCGCATCAAGGCGCTGATCGAGGGCTGCCGCGCGACCGGCGTCCCGGTCCTCTACACGGAGCACAGCATCGCAAGCGACTGCTCGGCGGACTTCTACGAGTACTGGCCCCCGATCGCGGCCGGCGCCATCAAGGAGGGCGAGGCGGCGACGAAGGTCTACCACGGGCTCGACCCCCAGCCCGACGAGCGGGTCATCAGCGTCAAGCACACCTACGACTCGTTCGCCGGCACGAACCTCGACTACGTCCTGCGCCACCGCGGCGTGAAGACGGTGATCATCTGCGGGACGCTGACGAACTTCTGCTGCGAGTCGACGGCCCGGACGGCGTACTTCCTCGGCTACCACGTCGTGTTCGGCTCCGACGTCAACGCGACCGACAGCGCGCTCGCGCACGAGGCGACGCTGCGCACGATGCGCCGCGGCTTCGGCCGCGTCATGGACCACCAGACGATCGTGCGCATCCTGCGCGACGGCGACGACCTCTACCGCGAGGCCCGAGCCGGGCGCGATGCCGCGAGCGCGCCGGGCGACCGCGGGCTGACGGGGACGGCCGCCTAGCGGCGCCCGCGCGGCGGCAGTCGTACCCGGCCGGAGCGACCCGTAGGCGGTCGTCTCGTCGAAGAGGCGACCCGCCGCAATCTCGAGGCCCCGGCGTGACGCGGATGTGAGGGAGGCGACTTCGGGCCGCACGGCGCGGTGCGCGCGGTCATGAGCGGGCCGGGATCGCGCCGGGCGAGCGCTGCACCGCAGGGTCAGGGAGCCCTCGTCCACTCCGGGCCGTCGCGGACCGCCGGAGAGGATGGGAGACGACTGGAACCCCATTGGCGATCAGGTAGATGCCCAAGCGACAGCTCCCAGACGAACTCGGGGATGGCGGCAACGCCCTGCCACGCGGAGCCTTGATCGATGGCGCCATACAGCGCGGCGATTCCCGAAGCGCAGATCAGAGGACCTCCGACGAGCCCCAGCATGGCCATCCCCGTGGCACCAAGCCGGACCGGTACATCAGGTACCCAGCATCAGCCCGTTCCCGATGCCGGCGACGAAGCCGGGTCCGAGCATGCGCCTGTACGAGAGAGGGGGCTGAGCGCGATGGTTCCGTCGTTGCGACCGATCCTCTCCGGATCTCGCGGGGATCGCCGCACGCACGCCAGATGGACGGCCCCTGCCGGCACCTGCCGCGGTCCTGGGCACCAGACCAGGCGACTCGGCGGCGCCAACCCGCTCGGCCGGGCGCGGGCATGGTTGCGCGCCGGCTGGAGTGGCTCGACCGCCAGGAGGTTCCCGAGGAGCGCGACGAGGCGAG
>JAXDHC010000039.1:0-17830 GCA_034664705.1 Solirubrobacteraceae bacterium | reverse complement strand
AGACCTTGATGCCCCAGGGGTCGGTCTGCTCGTCGATGATCTGCTGCAGCGCCTCGTTCAGGCGCTCGCGCTCGGAGAGCAGCATGTCGAGATCGGCCTTGCCGAGCACCGAGCGCAGCGTCGTCTGGGCGATCTGCGAGGTCGCGGCGCGGTAGCGCTCCACCTCGATGACCGACTTGATCGGGTCGACGACGCGGAAGTACGTGACCGCGTTGACCTTCGCCGGGACGTTGTCGCGGGTGATCAGGTCCTGGGGCGGGATGTCGAAGGTGACGGTGCGCAGGTCGACGCGGACCATCCGGTCGATGAGGGGGACGAGCAGCACGATGCCCGGGCCCTTCTGGCCGAGGAGGCGCCCGAGGCGGAACACGACGGCGCGCTCGTACTCGCGCAGGATGCGGACCGACGCCCCCGCGAGGGCGGCTGCGACGGCGGCCATGATGATGATCGCGACGAACACGGCGGTCATGTCTCGAGCTCCCATTCCTCGGCACGGCGGACGGAGAGGGTGAGGCCGTGGACCTGCTCGACGACGACCGCGTCACCCTCGCGCAGCACCTCGGGGTCCTCCCAGGACATCCGCGCGCGCCAGAGCGCGCCGTCCACGAAGACCTGACCCACGGGCGCGGGCAGCGTCCGGACGACGCCGACGTGGCCGATGAGGCCCTCGACGCCGGTCGTCGCGCCGCGCCGCATGACGGCCCGGGCGCCGCGGGCGGCGGCGACGAGCGCCACGCCGGCCGTGGCCGCGAGGACGAGCGTGACGACGAGGACGAGCGCCAGGCCGCCCCCGGAGGCGTCCACCGCGAGGGCGCCGCCGGCGACGAGCGAGACCAGGCCGGCGAGGCCGAGCAGGCCATACGTGGGCAGGTGCGCCTCGGCGACCAGAAGCCCGGCGCCGGCGAGCAGCAGGGCGATGCCCAGGATGACCATGTTCCACTCCTCTTTCGAAGCCCATCGTAGCGGCGTGGCCATGCGGGCGGAGCCGGTTTTCGGACTTCTGTGGGCCCGCGCTCCGGCGCCCGGATCGGGACCGTCCGGAGCGGTCCCGATACTCGGCGCGCGGCATGAGCCTCTCCGAGCCATCCCCGCGGATCGTCCTGCGCAACGTCCTGATCGTGGTCGGGGTGCTGGTCGCGCTGTACGTCGCCTACCTGCTGCGCCGCCCGCTCGGGTGGATCGTCGTCGCGACGTTCGTGGCGATCGCGCTCTCCGGTCCCGTGAACTGGCTGCAGGAGCGGCGGGTGCGCCGCGGCGTCGCGATCCTCATCACCTACGTCGGGGTGCTGATGATTCCGGTGGCGATCGGGTCGATCGTCGTGCCGCCGGTCGTCCGCGGCGGCAACGACCTCGCCGAGAGCGCGCCCCAGTACGCCCGCGACGTCCAGGACTTCATCGCGCGCAACCGCACGCTGCGCACGCTGGAGACCGACTACGGCCTGGGCTCCCAGCTCGAGGCGGAGGCGCGCAAGCTGCCCTCGCGGCTCGGCGGAGCGGCGGGCACCCTGCGCGACCTCGGCATCGGCCTCGTCAACTCGATCTTCACCGGCGTGACGATCCTGATCCTGAGCGTCTTCATGCTCGCCGGCGGGCGGGGGTGGATCCGAAGAGCCGTGGCGCTGCAGCCGCCGCAGCGCGCGGCGATGATCGACCGCACCGTCGACCGCATGGCGGTGGCGGTCCGCAACTACGTCGCGGGGGCGCTGGCGCAGGCGACCGTGGCCGGCGTCACGACGTGGATCGTCCTCGTCATCCTCGGCGTGCCGTTCGCCGCGCCCCTGGCCGTCATCGTCTTCTTCTTCGACCTGGTCCCGCTCGTCGGCGCGACGATCGCCGCCGTCGTCGTCGCCATCGTGACGCTGTTCGTCAACTTCCCCACCGCCACGATCGTGTGGGTGATCTGGGCGATCATCTACCAGCAGGTCGAGAACAGCGTGATCCAGCCGATGATCCAGCGCCGCGCGGTGAACACGCATCCGTTCGTCGTGCTCGTGGCGGTCCTCTTCGGCAGCACGCTGTTCGGCGTGCCGGGCGCCCTGCTGGCGATCCCGGTCGCCGCATCGCTGCAGATCGTCCTGCTCGAGTGGTGGCGCCATCGGCGCGAGCAGCGGATGCCGCTGGAGCAGCCGCCGCCCCCGATGGCGCCGCCGCCCCGGCCGGCGGAGGGCTAGGCGGAGCCGGGGCGCTCGGCCCGGGTCCGCAGGCCGTCGAGCATGCCGCCGAGGACGCGGTCGCGCAGGCGGTCGGCCACGGCGCCGCGCAGCAGCATGCCGAGCCGCATGCCGGGGTCCACGTCGAGGTGGAAGGTCACGCGCGTCCGGCCGGCGCCGGCATCGGCGAGGTCGAACGCGCCGGTGAGCGCCTTGACGTCGCCGCCGTCGGAGCGCCACGCCACGCGCTGCGGCGCCTCGTAGGTGCATCGCAGGGGGAGGCGCAGCGACTTGACCTTGGCGTCGGCCTCGGCCTCCGCTCGGGCCGGGCGCCCGTCGCGGTCGCGCTCCTGGACCGTCACGCGCTGGAGGAACTCCTGCCACTCGGGATAGCGCTCGAGGTCGGAGAGGATGGCGAAGACGACCTCGGGCTCGGCGGCGATCTCGGTGGACTGCTCTCCGCTGATCATCGGCGCAACGCTATCCGGGGGCGCTGAACGCCGCGGGGAACGCGAAGCGCACCTGCGTGAGCTCCTCGGAGGCCTCCCACAGCCGCGCGGCCGCGGCCGCGTCGCCCGCGGCACGGCTGGCCGACACGAACCGCGGTTGGCCGCGCGCCTCGAAAGGCCCTCCGGGGCCGACGAAGCCGCCGCCCGGCACCGGCATCGTGGCGGCGAAGAGGATCGGCAGCGCGCCGGCCTCGGGACTCTGGGCGAACAGGCGCGTGGCGAGCCTCGCGATGCCCAGTCGCGCCGCGCTGCCCTCCATCCGCGGCCCGGCGATCTGGAGGTCCGTGGCGGCGAAGCCGGGGTGCGCGGCGACGCTCAGGAGCGGCACCCCGGCGACGTCGGCGCGCCGCTGGAGCTCGAAGGCGAAGAGGAGGTTGGCGAGCTTGGACCCGCCGTAGGCCCGCCAGCGGCGGTAGCGCCCGCTGCCGCCGGGCTCGCCGAGATGGCCCAGGTCCTCGGGCGCGAGGCGGCCCATCCGATGCGCGGCGCTGGTGACCGTCACCACCCGTGCGTCCTGGGCGGCGAGGAGGCGCGGCAGGAGCAGCCCGGTGAGCGCGAAGTGCCCGAGGTGGTTGGTCCCCAACTGCATCTCGAAGCCGTCCGCGGTGCGGAGCTCGGGCAGCGCCATGACGCCGGCGTTGTTCACGAGCAGGTCGAGCGGGGCGTCGTCCGGGCGCAGGGCGGCGACGAACGCGCGGACCGAGCCGAGGTCGGCGAGGTCGAGGCGCACGGCGCGAACCCGCGCCCCGGGCGCGTCCGCCCGGATCCGCTCGGCGACGGCGTCCCCGCGCTCCGTGTCGCGGACGGCCAGGACGACGTCGGCGCCGCCGCGCGCGAGCTCGCGCGCCGTGACGAGTCCGAGGCCACCGGTCGCGCCGGTCACGATGGCGGTGCGGCCGCGCTGGTCGGGGACCTGGTCCGCGGTCCATGGGGGCATCGCCACCGAGGCTGCCGCACCGGCGCGGCGCAGCGCAAGGGGGATTTCCCGCACGCGGACGCTCGGCGCCGGGTTCAGGCCCGGCACCGCAACTTCCGTCCGTGCCGTGCACTGTTATGTGTCGTCAAGCCGAACCGGCGCGCTTCAGGGAGCGCCGGGCGGGGGACCCGTCGCGGCCACGTGCCGCAGGGGCGAATCGCCGCGTATGCGGCGTAGCGCGACTTCCGCGCGCGAGCCCGACAGCTCACCTCGCAGGCGCACACCGGAAGAAGGAGACAACGTCGTGGACAACCGGCCTTCGGATCTGGACCCGTACCCACAGCGCGGCCGCGACCTCGCCGCCGAGGAGCTGTGGGACCAGTCGCGCGCCCGCTCGCGCCAGCGCCGCCGGCTGGCGAAGGCCGGCCGCAGCCACCGCCAGCGGCGCAAGGGGACGTCGCTCGCGGTGGGCGCCGCCATGCTGGCCTCGCCCGTCATGCCCGCGTTCGCCGGCAGCGGCGGTCGGGGCGACACACGCGGCGGCACCGACGCCGCGCTCGACACCTCGTCGCTCGCCGCGGCGACCGGAGGGCAGACGCAGCTCCTTCGCTTCGGCGACGTCGGCCCGGCGGTCGCGGCGATCCAGCGCCAGCTCACGGTGGCGCCGGATGGCATCTTCGGCCCGATCACCCGCGGCGCGGTGGAGCGCTTCCAGCGCGACCACCGGCTCGCCCAGACCGGCGTCGTCGACGCGCGCACGTGGGCGGTGCTGTTCAACGGCCGCGTCCTGTTCTACGACGCGTCGGGCGATCGCGACGCCGCGGCGAAGGCCCGCACCGCGACGGTCCGCCTCGTCGTCGACGACGACCAGCCGGCGCCCGGCGGCAGCGACCCCGGGGCGGCCGAGGACCAGAGCGCCGCCGGCGGGCCGGCGCCGGCCGCCACGAGCACGCCGAGCGAGACCGCCACGCCCGGCCCGGCCGAGCGCCCCGCCCCGGCCCGGGTGCCCGCCGAGGCGCCGGCGAAGGCGCCGACGGCCGACAGCGAGCCGCCGCCGCCCGCGCCGGCCGCGCCCGCTCCGAGCGGCGGCTGCGCCGTCGGCGCCATCGCGACGCCGGTGCAGGGCACGGTCACGGGGCAGTACGGCGAGGATCGCGGCGACCATCGCCACAGCGGCCTGGACCTCGCGGCGCCCACGGGCACCCCGATCCACGCGGCGCAGTGCGGCACCGTCGTGCAGTCCGGCTCGGAGAGCGGCTACGGCCTCATGGTCTGCGTCCGCCACGCCGCCGGCGTGACCACGTGCTACGCGCACATGTCGCGCACGGCGGCCGCCGTGAACCAGCAGGTCCAGGCCGGCCAGACGATCGGCTACGTGGGCTGCACCGGCAGCTGCACCGGCCCGCACGTCCACTTCGAGGTCCGGCGCGACGGCCAGGCGGAGGACCCCGCGCCGTACCTCAGCGGCCAGCGCACGGTGGCCGGGGTGACGGAGGCCGGGTCGGCGAAGGCGACGGCGACCGCGGTCTCCACCCGCCGCACGACGACGCACTCGGCGGGCTCCACGACGGGATCGGCGACCGCCACGGCGCGCCCCGCGGCCGTGGGCGGCCAGGCGGCGGTTCAGGCGGCGCCGCAGACCGCCGCCGCGCCGGCGCCCGTTGCGGAGCAGCCTGCTGCGGCCGCGGCGCCCGAGGCCGAGCAGGCCGCTGCGGCGCCCGCCCCCGAGCCGGCGCCCGTCGCCGAGCAGGCCGCGCCCACCCCGGCTCCCGCGGCTGCGGAGCCCGCGCCCGCTGCGGAGCCCTCCGCGCCCGCCCCGCCGCCGGCGGTCGAGCCGCCCGCGCCGGAGCCTGCCGCGGCGCCCGCGCCGGAGCCGGCCCCGGTGGCCGAGCAGCCCGCGCCGGAGCCCGCCGCGGCGCCCGCGCCCGAGCCGGCGCCGGTGGCCGAGTCGCCCGCGCCGGAGCCGGCCCCGGTGGCCGAGTCGCCCGCGCCGGAGCCCGCCGCGGCGCCCGCGCCCGCGCCGGAGCCGGCCCCGGTGGCCGAGCAGCCCCCACCCGAGCCCGCCGCGGCCCCGGCCCCGGCGCCGGAGCCGGAGCCGGCGCCGGTGGCCGAGCAGCCGGCGCCGGAGCCCGCCGCAGCGCCCGCGCCGGCCGAGCCGGCGCCCGCCGCGACGCCGCCCACCACCTGACCCCGGCCGCGGCCGGGGGCGCGCAGGCGCTGCCCCCGGCCGCGGCGCGTACGCTTCCGCGTCCGAGCAGGAACGCCCGTCACGACGAGGAGGACGCATGGAACGAACGCTCTACGACTGGGCCGCCGAGGCATCGACGGCGCTGGACCTGCCCGACGAGCTGCGCTGGGTGGCCGACAAGGACGTCGTCCAGCAGGTCCTCGACCTCGCGCGCGACGTCGCCCAGGGCGTCGCACGGCCGGGCGCCCCGGTCGGCGCGTTCCTCGCGGGGGTCGCCGTCGGGCTGCAGCGATCGGCCGGGCCCGAGGCCCTCGAGGACGTCCGCGGGCGGCTTGCGCCGACGTTCGCCGGGGAGGCCTCCGGCGGATCGTCGTAGCCTTCCAGGCGTGCCCCAGATCATCGAGACCCCGAGCCGCGTCGAGGCGGCGGGCACCAAGCCGAAGATCATCGACGAGTTCGTCGGCCGCGTGAGCACCGGCGAGGAGCGCCTCAGCGTCGCCCGGATGCGCTCGCCCGAGGGCTGGGTCGAGCCCGGCCAGCGCCCGGACTTCGACGAGTACACGCTCGTCCTCGACGGCTGCCTGCGGGTGGAGCACGAGGGCGACGCGCTGGACGTCCGGGCCGGCCAGGCGATCCTCGTGAGCGCCGGCGAGTGGGTGCGCTACTCCACGCCCGAGGCGGGCGGCGCGCACTACGTCGCCATCTGCCTGCCGGCCTTCGCGCCCGACACCGTCCACCGCGACCAGAACTGACCGCGAGCGCGGACACCGCCCGCCGCGGACCGCGCCCCCACCACACCATGCGCTCCGAGCGACCGCTCAGCACCGACGCCGCCGCCGCGGCGCCCCCCGACATCCAGCCGGCCCTGCGCCGCGACATCCGCGCGCTCGGCGCGCTGCTCGGCCAGACCCTTGTCCGCCAGGAGGGCGCCGAGCTGCTCGAGCTCGTCGAGCATGTGCGCAGCCTCATGCGCAGCGACCGCGACGCCGCCGCGGCCGTCCTGTCGCTGCTGGACACCGTCAGCGCGACGCGGCTCGTGCGCGCCTTCACGACCTACTTCTACCTCGTCAACGTCGCCGAGCAGGTCCACCGCGGCCGCGAGCTCGCCGTCATCCGCGCGCAGCACGGGACGTGGCTCTCGCAGGCGATCGACCGCATCGAAGCGGCGGGCCACACGAGCGGCGAGGTCGCGGCCGACCTGCGCCAGATCGGGCTCCGCCCCGTGTTCACCGCCCATCCGACCGAGGCCGCGCGGCGCAGCGTGCTGACGAAGATCCGCCGCATCGCGAGCCTGCTCGACGAGTGGGATCGCGCGGTGGACGCCGACGGCCTGCCGGTCGACCGCGTCGCGGAGCGCCGCGTCCGCCGCCGCCTCGAGGAGCTCGTCGACCTCCTGTGGCAGACCGACGAGCTGCGGGTCGTGCGCCCGAACGTCATCGACGAGGCCCGCAACGCCGTCTACTACTTCGACGCGCTGCACCAAGACGCGGTCCCGCACACGCTCGAGTCGCTCGGGGAGGAGCTCGCGCGGATCGGCGTCGAGCTCCCGGTCGACGCGCGCCCGCTGACCTTCGGGTCGTGGATCGGCGGCGACCGCGACGGCAACCCGAACGTGACGCCGAGCGCGACGCTCGAGGTCCTCGCCCTCCAGCACGAGCACGCCATCCGCGACGCGCTGGACGTCGTCGACGACCTGCGCCGGGAGCTCTCGTCGTCGATCCGGATCACCGGCGTGACGGCCCCGCTCGAGATCTCCCTGGCCGCCGACCTCGAGCGCCTGCCCGAGCTCGACCCGCGCTATCAGCGGCTCAACGCCGAGGAGCCCTACCGGCTCAAGCTCACGTGCATCCGCCAGAAGCTCGTCAACACCCGGGTGCGGATGGTCGAGCGCAGGCCGCACGAGCCCGGCCGCGACTACCGGGGAACCCAGGAGCTCGTCGCCGACCTGACCGTCGTGCGCGACTCGCTGCTCGCCCATCGCGGCGAGCTCATCGCGCGCGGCACGCTCGAGCGGGCGATCCGCACGCTCTCGGCCTTCGGCCTGCACCTCGCCACGATGGACATCCGCGAGCACGCCGACGCCCAGCACCAGGCGCTCGCCCAGCTCTTCGACCGGCTCCACGAGCACGAGCGGCCCTACGGGGAGCTCTCGCGCGACGAGCGCCGCGCGCTCCTCACCGACGAGCTGCGCTCGCGCCGCCCGCTGGCGGCGCCCCCGCCGCCGCTCGACGAGGCGGGGCAGCGGACGTACGACACGTTCACGGCGATCGGCACGGCGCTCGAGCGCTACGGGCCCGAGGTCATCGAGTCCTACATCGTCTCGATGTGCAAGGGCGCCGACGACGTCTTCGCCGCCGTGCTCCTCGCCCGCGAGGCCGGGCTCGTCGACATCCACTCCGACATGGCCCGGATCGGCTTCGTGCCGCTGCTGGAGACCGTCGAGCAGCTGCGCGACGCCGAGACGATCATCGTCCAGCTGCTGTCCGACCCCGCCTACCGGCGCATCGTCGCGCTGCGCGGCGACGTGCAGGAGGTGATGCTCGGCTACTCGGACTCCAACAAGGAGGCCGGGATCACGACGAGCCAGTGGGAGATCCACCGCGCCCAGCGCTCGCTGCGCGACGTCGCGCGGCGCTTCGGCGTCGACCTGCGCCTGTTCCACGGCCGCGGGGGCACGATCGGCCGTGGCGGCGGCCCGACGCACGACGCGATCCTCGCCCAGCCGTGGGGCACGCTCCTGGGCGAGATCAAGCTCACCGAGCAGGGCGAGGTCATCTCCGACAAGTACCTCGTCCCCAGCCTGGCGCGCGAGAACCTCGAGCTCGCGCTCGCCGCCGTCGTGGAGTCCGCGATCCTGCACAAGCGCCCGCGCTCCTCCGACGAGGACGTCATGCGCTGGTCGGAGGCGATGGAGACGATCTCCGCCGCCTCGTCGCGGCGCTACCGCGCGCTCGTCGACGACCCCGACCTGCCCGCCTACTACTTCGCCTCGACGCCCGTCGAGCTGCTCAGCGAGCTGCACTTCGGGTCGCGGCCGTCGCGCCGGCCCGAATCGGGCGCCGGCCTGGAGGGGCTGCGCGCGATCCCGTGGGTCTTCGGGTGGACGCAGTCGCGGCAGATCGTGCCCGGCTGGTACGGCGTCGGGAGCGGGCTGGCGGCCGCGCAGGAGGCCGGCCTCGGCGACGTGCTGCGCCAGATGCTCGGCGAGTGGCAGTTCTTCGGCAACTTCCTGTCCAACGTGGCGATGACGCTGGCGAAGACCGACATGGAGATCGCCGGGCACTACGTGCGCCGGCTCGTGGCCCCCGAGCTGCACCGTCTCTACGACACGATCCGGGCCGAGCACGAGCTCACCGTGTCCGAGCTCCTGCGCGTCACGGGCGACGCGGAGCTGCTCGAGCAGCATCCGGTCCTGCAACGCACGCTCCAGGTGCGCAACGCGTACCTCGCGCCGCTGCACTACCTCCAGGTCGCGCTGACGGAGCGCTGGCGGGAGGCCCGCGGCAGCGGGCGCCAGCCCGACTCGGCGCTCGCCCGCGCGCTGCTGCTCACGGTCAACGGCATCGCCGCCGGCATGCGCAACACCGGCTGAGCGTGCTCACGCGCCGGGCTGCTCGGCGCCCGCCGGCAGCTCGCGCTCCAGCGCCTCCCGCTCGGCGCCGGAGATGGGCCGCGACCGCGTGCCGTCCCGCTCGCGCGCGACGAGCACGGCGGTCGCCTCCGCGGCGAGCGTGCCGGCGGCGGTGCGGATCTCCTCGTGCGTCCGGACGCTCGCCGTGCCGATGCGCTCGAGGGCGCACGTGGCGACGACCTCGCCGTCGGCCTGCACGATCTCGTGGCGGAAGTCGATCGAGATGTGGGCGACGACGTAGTCCCAGATGGACTCCGGGTCGCGCAGCGTGCGCGCGAGCCACTCGTCGCGCACCTCCTCGAGGTACGTGAGGTACACGGCGTTGTTGACGTGGCCGTAGTTGTCCACGTCGCGCCAGCGGATCTCGATGCGCTTGCTGTGCACGGGGCTTGAGAGCGGGCCGCGGCGGGGCCGTCGGCGCGCGCGGATGCTACCGGCGCGCGCCCGTCCCGCGAAGGGCTCGCGCTCGGGCGAAGGGCGGGGCGCGCCGGTGTCCCGCGGCGCGCCCCGCGGCTTCGCGGGCGGATCTCTGCGCCCTGGCTCTAGGGGGCGGGCGTCGCCGACGGCGCGGCGGCGGTCTCGCGGCCGAAGCGGGTGTCGTCCTCGCCGGCGCTCTGGTCGGTCGCCGGGGCCTGGCCCTCCGCGGGCGCCGGCTCGTTCAGGCGCTCGGTCGTGAGATAGGACCCAGCGACGCCGGCGCCGAGCTGCAGCAGCGCCCAGCCGGTGCCCCGCATCCGCGGGAACGTCCGCGCGTCGACGGAGGGCCGCCCCGGACCGGACTCGCTGAGGGCGAACATCGTCGCGAGGATGAGGGCGTTGTACTCGTAGCCGCCCTCGCTGACCCACGGGCCCTTGTCCCCGTGCACCTTGCGGATGGCCGTCACCATCGCGCCCGAGATCATGGCCGCGCCCATCGGCGTCAGCGCCCCGAGCGTGATGAGCAGGCCGCCGAGCGCCTCGGAGACACCGGCGGCGGCGGCATGGCGCTTGCCGGGGCGCAGGCCCAGGGCCTGCTCGAAGAATCCCGCGGTGCCCTCGAGCCCGTGTCCGCCGAACCAGCCGAACAGCTTCTGGGTCCCGTGCCCGATGAACAGTGGGCCGACGACGCCTCGGACGGCGAGCTTTCCGAGCTTCATGTGTGCCTCCCGACTCGTGGAGTTGCCATGTGGGTGTACTCGGCCGCCGCGGATCGCAAACGGGCCATTGGTCGCGTGACGCACGCTGCGTCATGATGCGTGCGTGAGCTCGCGAGACGACGACGACGACTGGGTCGGCACGCCCCCCGAGGGCCGGTACACGCGCGACCGCGCCAAGCCGGAGTTCTGGGCCCGTCAGCGGCCGATCGTGCCGGCCGCGGTCGGCATCGTGATCGTCGTCCTGGCGATCGTGCTCATCGCGCTGTCGAGCTAGCGGTCGCGCGCGCGTCGCGATCGTGCCGGGCCCGCAGCCGCGCCGCCGCCGCCGTCGGCCCGGGCGGCACGCGCCCGTCGGTCGACAGCCACGACCCGGCGATGATCAGCAGCAGGCCGGCGATCGCGCCGGCGCCGGGGCGCTCGCCGAGCACCGCGACGCCGAGGGCCACCGCGACGACGGGCGCCACGTAGGTGATGACGAGCGCGCGGCCGGGGCCGATCTCGGCGATGAGGCGGCTGTAGACCACGAACGCCGCCGCGGTGCACACGAGCCCCAGCACGACGAGCGCGCCGATCGCGCGTCCCGGCGGGGTGACCTCGGGCCACGTTGCGGCCGCGAACGGCGTGAGCAGGAGGCCGGCGATGGCGAGGCTCGCGCCCATCGTGGCGCGCGGGTCGGCGTCGGCGAGCTTGCGCTTGAGGATCATCGGGCCCGCGGCGTAGCCCGCGGCGGCCAGGAGGATCGCGCCGGCGCCGAGCAGCTCGTCGGTTTGTCCGGCGATGTCGATCCCGACGAGCGCGACGACGCCGCCGAGCCCGATGAGCAGCCCGATGAGCCGCCGGCCGGAGACCCGCTCGCTCGCGTCGAAGCGCAGCGCCAGGACCGCCACGATCAGCGGCGCCGCGGCGATGATGATCGCCGCTACGGAGGAGTCGACGTGGCGCTCGCCCTCGGCGATGAGCGGGAACGGCACGGCGATCTCGCAGAGGCCGAAGAGCGCGAGCCAGCGCCAGCGGCCCCGCAGGGTGCGCAGCGTGCCGGCGTGCCAGGCGAGGGCGAGCAGCACCGCCGCGGCGAGCACGACGCGCGACCACGCCAGGAACGCGGGGGAGACCCCGTCGTCGACGGCGACCTTGATGAAGAGGTAGGGGATGCCCCAGACCACCGACATCGCGGCGAATCCGGCCCACGCCCGCGCGCTCATGCGCCGGACGATGCCAGACGCCGAGGGGCGCCTTCCGAACGCGGCTCAACGGTGCTCGGCGGGGCGGGCCTCGAGCGCGGTGAGCCGCGCCATCTCCGCGCACGCGTGGCGGTAGAACCGCAGCTGCTGGCGGCGCCCGAACAGCCGGAAGCCCAGTCGCAGGAGCGGGTTGCGGATGTGCGCGCGCCGAGACACCGCGGTGATGCGGAACTCGACCTCGCCGCTGTCGAGCCACTTCCAGACCTCGTAGTCCATGCGGCCGCGCTCCAGGTGGCCGGCGAGGGTGCGGTAGTTCCAGCCCCACACCCGCGCGCGCCGGCCGTTCACCGCCTGCGTTTCGTCGCGGACCTCGCCGACGCGGACGCCGAGGTTGAATCGCAGCCCGTAGAAGCTCGCGCGCAGGAGCATGTCGCGCCCGGCGAGCGGTGCGTCGCGATCGAAGACGGCGCCGACGGCGGAGCCCTCGGCGAAGGCGTAGTCGCGCATGAGGCGTCGCGCGGTCTCCCACGGGCCGCCGGGCACGGGGTCGCCGGGCGGCTCGGAGGCGAGCGGCTGGCGGAGGTCGTCCTCGTGGCCGTGGCCGCTCGCGAGCGCCGACAGGCGCTCGGGGTCGAAGTTCAGCGGCCGGTCGCGGAGGTCCTCGAGCCGGCGCGGCTCGTCCTGGTGGCCCAGGAGCCGGTCAAGCGCCATCGACCGGCGCGTCGACCCGCCGCGTGTGGATGTCGATCCCGCCGCTCAGCCGGCCGCCGGCCATCCGTGCGACGCGCTCGAGGAACGACGTCCACATGTGCAGCTGGATCTCCTTGGCCATGCGCAAGCGGTCGTAGAGCAGGTTGGAGAACCGGTCGCCGCTGCGCGCCCACGACTCGATCTCGAAGCAGACGCCCTCCGGCGAGGGCGACGCGCGGAACTCGATCGTGCCCGCCTCGAGATGGCCGTCCAGCGTGACGAGCCGGAACGACCGGCCGGTGACGTCGACGACGCGCACGGGCCCGTCCCATGGCCCGGGCATCCGCACGACGTACTCGTCGCCGACCCGCATCGGTCCCTCGTCGCCGTGCACCTTCTGGAAGCTGGCGAACTCCGTCGGCGCCACGCGGTTCGGGTCGCCGGCGATGCGCCCGAGGAGCGCCTCCGGCGTCAGCCCGTCCACGCGGATGCGCGCGCGGTAGCGGCGATGGAAGAGCGGTCCGACGCCGGCGTCCGCGGCCTGGACCTCGTCGGCCTCCACCGCCGGCGGCAGCCCGGGCGGTGCGTCCTCGCTCGCGCTTCCCTCGACCTCGCGACGGTGCAGCGGCGTCGTGCGCCACATGTAGCTCCACGAGGTCAGCGCGATGCCGGCCGGCCAGCGGGCGGCGGTGGCGAGGCGGCGGCGGAGGCGCGGACGGCGCGGCATGCGACCGGGCACTACCCGACCGCGCCAGACCCAGTCGTGCTCCCGCGCCAACTGGGTAATCCGGGCGCATGCTGACCAAAGCCCTCCACCGGGCCGGACTGCGGGGGTGGCCGCTCCACGGCGCCGCGATCTCCGCCGTCGGGCTCTGCATCACCCTCTGGATCCGCGCCAAGACCGTCGACCAGGACGAGCGCGGCAACGCCGAGCGCCGCGCCCTGTTCGTCGGTCTCTGGCCGCCTCTTCTCTGGCTCGTCGGCGACTCCGTGGAGCGCCACGAGCGGCGCGGCCGGCTGCGCTGAGCACGCCGTAGGGTGGTCGTCCATGAGCGACCAGACCGTCTTCCCCACGCTGCGCTACGCCGACGCGCGCGCGGCCATCGACTTCCTCGAGCGTGCCTTCGGCTTCGAGCTGCGCATGGCCGTCGACAACCCCGACGGCGGGGTGGCGCACGCCGAGCTGAGCCACGGCGCCGGGCTGGTCATGCTCGGCTCCGAGCACGGACAGACGGATGAGGCGTACGCCACGGTGGCCCCGGGCCCGGGCTCGGGCGCCACCTACGTCGTCGTCGACGACGCCGACGCGCACTACGACCAGGCTCTCGCCGCCGGCGCGGACATCGTCATCGACCCCTACGACACCGACTACGACTCGCGGGAGTACACGGCCCACGACCCGGAGGGGAACGTGTGGACGTTCGGGACCTACCAGCCCTGGCAGGCGTAGCGGCTCAGGCGCCGAGGCGGGCGAGCGGCGCGCCCCAGGCGTCGAGCGTCGGCCCCGGCGGCGGGACCTTGTAGCCGATGTAGAGGTCCACGCCGATGTCGCCGGTGGCCCACTTCGCGAAGCTCTCGGCGAAGCGCTCCGGCGCCGTGGCGCAGGCGCCGGCCCGGCCGTCCTCGCAGCCCCACCCCGCGGGGATGCGGGCGAGGAGCGTCGCCATGAGCGCGTCGTCGACGAGCGCGTGGTCGACGACGTGCGCCAGCTCATGCAGCACGACGCGGTCGATCCCGCGCTGCCCGTAGCGCTGCGCGACACCGCCGAGGTCGACGACGACGTCGTAGCGCGGTCCGCCCGACGTGGTGATGCCGAGCGCCTGCGCGCCAGTCGGCCCGATCCGAACGTCGGTCAGGCCGTCGACGAGGTCGATGAGCCGGCGCGCCTCCGGCCGGGCCCGCACGATCGCCGTCGTGAAGGCCCGCTGGTCCTGCGGCGCGGTGCCCGGCGCGAACGCGAAGCCGGCGCGCCGCGCGCCCTGCGGCAGCACCGCGGCGTGCTCACGCTCCGCGCTCGCCTCGTCCAGGCGGTACCGCGCGCCCGCGACGTCGGCCGGAGCGCCCCCAGCGCTCGCCGCCCGCTTCGGCCCGAACGCGGTGAACGCGGACAGCGCGACGACCCCGGCGAGGACGTACAGGGTGAGACGGCGGCGCATGGGGGACCCATCGGCCGGCGGCGGCGCGGGGTGGAGGGCCGCCGGGCCTTGGTGCGTCGAATGTCCAGGGCGGCGCCCGCGCGGCGCGCCCAGCCCACCGCCCCTCGATGCGGGCCGACCACCCCGGCGCGCCCGTGACGCCCGAGCGGAGCGCCACGCCGCCCGCGCGAGCCCGCCGCCGGCCCGCTCAGCCCACGCGCCGCAGCACCGAGATGACGTCGTGGTAGCCGCCGAGCGTGTGCTCACCACCGGACCACGAGCGGATGTGGCGCTCGACGGCGAAGCCGCGCTCGCGGGCGAGGGTGGCGAAGAGCTCGGCAGTCATCGGCGCGCGCCAGCCCTGGCGGCTGGGGGCCATGCCGCGGTTGCGCCCGTCGGCGTGGTGGATCGCCGCGACGCCGCCGGGGCGCAGGACGCGCGCGAGCTCGGCGAGGTAGTCGGCCTGCGTGAGCGGCGCCACGTGCACGAAGACGTCGAAGGACCACACGGCGTCGACCGTCGCGTCGTCGATGCCGCGCAGCGACGCGCCGTCCGTCAGCAGGAGCTGCAGGTTCGACGCGTCGCGCAGGCGCTCGCCGACGAGGTCCAGCGGGCGCTGCGCCACGTCGACGAGGATCAGGCGCTCGCTGCGCGGCTGCAGGACGACGCTCCAGCGCCCGCCGCCCGGCCCGATCTCCACGACCGTGCCGCCCGCGGGGATCGTCGGCAGGAGGACCTCGTCGACGAGCGCCTGCTTCCACGGATCCGAGGCGGTCCACTCCTCGCCGAGCCGCGACCAGTCCCACGCGTCCCAGCGCTTGCGGTTCTCCACCGGCGAGTTGTCCCGCCACGCGCGGTGGGCGGGCCCGAGGACGCCGCGCCGGCCCTCGATCTCCAGCAGCGCGTCCTCGAGGCGCTCGCCGGCCCGCCGCGCGAGGCGCAGGGCGATCTCGGCGGCGGTGTAGCGGGGGCCGAAGCGGCGGACGCGACGAGCGAGGGCGCTGAGACGGGACGAGGGCGGCACGGAGCCGCGACCGTACGTGACTGGCGCGCGGGTCGTCCGGCGGGGGCTACGGGGCGGACGCCGCGCCGGTGGCCGACGGGGCCGCCGCTGCGGTGCTCGCCGGCGTCGCGGCGACGGCCGTCGCGGTGGCCGGGGGCTGCGCCGCGGCGGCGGGGGCCGCCGGGGCGACGGTGGCCGCAGGCGTCTTGGCCGCCGGCACGGAGGTCGACTGGGTGGGCTGCCTCGCGGCGCCCGTGGCGACGACGGCGTCGGCGGTCGCGCTGCGCTTGGTCGTGGGCTCCGGCGTCGTCGAGGCGCGGGCCGCCGTCGACCGGACCGCGCTCGTCGGGGGCCCGGCGACAGGCGTCGTGGCCGCGGGCGCCGTCACCGGAACGATCTTGCTGACACGGCGCACGACGATCTCGCGCCGGACGATCTCGCGCTTGACGATCACCTTGGTCGGCGTCGCCGCACGGGCGGGCTGGGCGACCTGCGCCTGCACGCCCTGCAGCAGCGCGAACGGGACCGCGAGCCCCGCGGTGGCGAGGACGAGCGCGCCCGCGGCGCGGCGCGGCGCGGCGACGTGGACCCTGCGAGCCCGCACCGCGCGGGCGACCATCCGCTCGAGCGGGCAGAAGGCGAGGAGCAGGATCTCGAAGGCCAGCGTCCAGAGCACGCCGCGCACGATCAGCCACTCGGCGCCCTGCGCGGGCGCGTGTGCGGGCCACCAGAGGAGGAAGATCCCGGCGGACAGGCCGCCGGCGAGGACCTTGGAGAGGAGGTCGGACATGACTCGACCACGGTGGTCGGCGACGGTCGGGGTTTCTTTACCATCTGTGCGCTCGCGCACACAGGCGCCGGGCGACCGCGCGAGCGGATGCAGCGGGGAGCACGTGCGTGCCGTGGCCGGCCTCGCCGACGAGCGCCAGGCGCGCGTCGCGCATGAGTTCGAGCAGATCCGCGACCGGCCGTGCGACGGCACGCAGATCGCGGGACACAGCCCTCGGCGACCCGAACATGTCGGCGATCCCCGCGGTGAAGGGCGATTTGCGGGCTGCGGCACGCTCCGATGGTCCACCCACGTTGGCACCCTCGCGCCGTTCGAAGTGCGGGATCTACTCATGTTCGTCGCGGTCCGTGGGGCCTAGGGTCCGAAGCGGTCGTGCACCGTCTGAGGACGGCGGCACGTTCGGCCCACCATTCCTTCGCGGCGCCACGGCGCCACCGGACCCCCCCGAGAGACGATGCCGACACTTCCCCGCCCGTCCAGCCCCCTCAGGCGCGACCTCGTCCTCGGTGGTTCCGTGGGCGCGGTGGTATGCGCAGTGGCGGTCATCGCGGGGCTGACCGTGGGCCCGCTGCTCGGCGAGGAGTTCCCGAGCGCGCCCGATCGGACCGTGCCGGAGGTCGTCAGCCTGCCGCGCGTCGAGCACCCGAACTTCGTGCAGGCCGAGCCCGCGACGCGCCGCCGCTCGCGCGGCGACGGCGGTTCGAGCGCCGTGGCGCCGTCCGCGACGTCGGAGCCCCAGCCGACGGTCATCGTGGAGCCCAACCGGCCCGAGCAGCCGGGCACGCCGTCGAGGCCGCCCGGCACGATCGTGACGCCGGTCCCGGTCACGCCCGCCGACCAGTCGCAGGCCGTGACCGGCGCGACGCCGGCTCCCGCGGAGCTGATCGAGCCCGTGGGGCCGACCAGCGGTGCGGGCCCGGCCGTGGGCGCCGGCGCGACGCCGGGCCGCCTGCCGGCGACCTCGCCGGCTCTCAACCTCTTCCGCCTGCGCGTCGCGTCCGTCGCCGTGGTGCACTCCGAGAACGCACCGACCGAGCTGCGCGTCGGCATGGGCATCGCCGGAGCGCCGGTCGGCACCGACGTGCCCGACCAGATCACGCTCCGCCTGCGACCCGACCTTCCGTCCACACCGGTGACGCCTGGCTCGCCGCTCTCGCTGCACGCCGTCGTCGACGTCGTCAACCCGCCGGCGTCCGACGCCCGGAAGGCCGCGGCCGACCCGGCACCGGTGCAGATGCGCGTCCGCATGGCGCTCGCGCCCGAGCAGCCGTTCGCACCGACGGTCCAGGATCGCAGCAGCGCCGGTGACGGCCAGAGCAACGTCATCGAGCTGACGGTGCCGCTCGCGGCGTTCCTGAGCGCCCCGGACACGCCCGGCGCGCAGCCGGCGCCCACGCCGGCGCCCGAGGAGCCTGCTCCGGGCGACGGCGACAGCGACGCCGATCGCGGCACCCCCGGGCCGGGCGGGTCCGACGAGGAGCCCGGCACGGGCCCCTCGCCC
>JAXDHC010000038.1:0-12777 GCA_034664705.1 Solirubrobacteraceae bacterium | reverse complement strand
CGTCGCGGGCGGCGGCGATCAGGGCATCGGTGGCCTGCGCCGCGCGGAACACCCCGCCGTGGTTGGCGTTGTCGCCGCTGCGCATGAAGGCGTCCATCGCCTCGATCGCCACGTCGACCATCTGCGTGCCGGCCGGGCCGTCGAGGCGCGCCCAGCCGTCGGCCAGCCCCGGGAACCGCTCCCGGACGGCGGCCGGCGTGGTGGCGCTCATCAGTACAGGGCGGCGGCCAGGCGCCGGCGGGCGTCGCGGGCGAGCGGGTCCTCGACGCCGAGCTCGTCCAGGATGCCGACGACGAGCCGGCGCAGGTCGTCGCGCTCGCCGTTCGCGCTCTGGATGGCCGAGATCAGCAGGTCGATCGCGCGCTCCCGGTCGCCCTCGTCCAGCGCGCGCAGAGCCTCCGCCACGTCCACGCCGTCCTGGTCCTCGAGGCGCATGCGCGCGGCGAGGCCCTCGGCCCGGAAGCTGCCGGCGACGTTCTCCAGGAGCTTCATCGCCTCGTCGCGGTCGCCGCGGCGGTGCAGGCGCTCGGCGAGGGCCACCTTCGCCTCGGCGTTGTTGGGCTCGAGCTCGAGCGCGCGGCGCAGCGACGCCTCGTCGCCGGCCGCGAGGAGCCCCTCGGCCTCGCCCGGCACGAGGCTGTCGAAGAAGCGCTCGACCTCCGCGGGCGGCTTCACGCCGACGAACTCGTCGACGACGCGCCCGTCGCGGAACGCCTTGACCGCCGGAATGCCCTGGATGCCGTACTCGCGGGCGATGTTCTGGTTGGCGTCGGTGTCGAGCTTCGCCAGCACGACCTTGTCCTCGCGCGCGTCCGCGGCCTTCTCGAGGACGGGTCCGAGCATCCGGCACGGACCGCACCACTCGGCCCAGAAGTCGACGACGACGGGGATCTCCCGCGAGCGCTCGATGACCTCGCGCTCGAAGTCCTGTTCGGTGACATCGATGACGGCCATGCCGGCGATGATAGGACTCCGGTCGTGGATCTCTACGTCACCGAGGCGGGCGAGGGCTTCCCCGTCGTCCTCCTCCACGGCCTCACCGCCACGAACCGCTACGTCGTCATGGGCTCCAAGGCGCTCGAGCGCTCCGGTCACCGGGTGGTGGCCTACGACGCGCGCGGCCACGGGCGGTCCGATCCGGCGCCCGAGCCCGGCGCCTACCGCTACGAGGACCTGCGCGACGACCTCCTGCGCGTGCTGGACGAGCGGGGCATCGACCGCGCGGTGCTCGCGGGCGCCTCGATGGGCGCGCACACGCTCCTGCGCCTCGCGCTCGACGCCCCCGAGCGCGCCGCGGGGCTCGTCGTCGTCACGCCGGCCTACGACCCCGACGACTTCGGCGGCGCCGACTCCCTCGCGCGCTGGGACGCGCTCGCCGAGGGCCTGCGGACCGGCGGGGTCGACGGGTTCGTCGACGCCTACGGCGACCCCGGCGTGCCGGAGGCGTGGCGCGAGACCGTGCTGAAGGTGGTGCGCCAGCGCCTCGCCGCGCACGAGCACCCCGAGGCGGTCGCCGACGCGCTGCAGGCGGTCCCGCGCTCGCGCCCGTTCGCGTCCCTGGACGCCCTCGGCGCGATCGCGGCCCCGACCGTCGTCGTCGCCGACCGCGACGAGGCCGACCCCGGCCACCCGCTCGCCGTCGGCGAGGCCTACGCCCGCGCCATCCCGGGCGCCCGCCTCGTCGTCGAGGAGGAGGGGAAGTCACCGATCGCCTGGCAGGGCAGCCAGCTGTCGGCGGTCATCGCCGAGGTCGCCGAGCAGGCGGGGAGCTGAGCGGCCGTGCCGCGATGAGCGCCGCCGGAGCGAGCCGGGGAGCCGGCTACAGCGGCACCCCGCTTCAGAAGAAGCTCGGCTTCAAGCCCGGCTTCGCCGCCGCCTACGTCGACGCGCCCGCGCACTTCGGCGACCTGCTCGGCGAGCTGCCCGACGGGGTGACGGTCCGTGCGCGGCTGCGCGGGCCGCTGGACCTGATCGTCTGCTTCGTCACCGAGCGGCGCGAGCTGGAGAGGCGGCTCGCGGCGCTGCGCGGCGCGCTGGCGCCGGCCGGGATGCTGTGGATCGCCTGGCCGAAGCGCGCGTCGGGCGTGCCGACCGACATGACCGAGAACGTCGTCCGCGAGGTCGCCCTGCCCACGGGCCTCGTCGACACGAAGGTCGCCGCGATCGACGGCACGTGGTCTGGCCTGCGGCTGGTCATCCGCAAGGAGCTGCGGTGAGCGCCCCGGAGCACCCGATCTTCCGCCGCGATGGCGAGCTCCTCGTCCCGAGCGGGCACACGCGCGGTCCTTGGGACCCCAGCTCCCAGCACGGTGGCGCGCCCGCCGCGCTGCTCGCCGAGGCCGTCCACGCGGACGGCATGCACGTTGCCCGGCTGGCGTACGAGTTCCTCGGGCCCGTCCCGCTCGAGCCGCTGCGCGTGCGGACGCGGATCGTGCGGCCCGGGCGCCGGCTGCAGCTCGTGGAGGCCGAGCTCAGCGCGGGCGACACCCCGGTCGTGCGCGTGCAGGCCACGCGCCTGCGCCGCGCCGACGTGCGCCTGCCCGCGGCGCCGGACGCGGAGGCGGTGCCGGGCGGCGGCCCGGCCCGCGGCGTGAGCTCGCCGTTCCCGGGCGAGGCGGCCGGCGCCGAGGGCTTCCACCGCACCGCGATGGAGATCCGCTTCGTGGGCGGCACGGGGTACGGCAAGGGCCCGGCGCTCGCGTGGTTCCGCTTCGCGCGCCCGCTGGTCGGCGGCGAGCCGACGTCGCCGCTGGCGCTCGTCGCCGCCGCGGCCGACTTCGGCAACGGCGTCAGCCGCGTCCTCGACTTCGAGGAGCACCTCTTCGTCAACACCGACCTGTCGATCCACCTGCACCGCGAGCCGGTGGGCGAGTGGGTGCTGCTCGACGCCCGCACGCGGGTCGAGCCCCACGGCACCGGCCTCGCGACCTCGCGGCTCTACGACGAGCGCGGGCCGATCGGCGTGTCGGCGCAGTCGCTGTTCGTCGCCGAGCGCGAGGTCAGCGCTCGATGAGGCGCAGGACGAGCACGGCGACATCGTCGCGCCGCCGTCCGCCGGCGCGCTCGGAGGCGACCTCGACCGCGCGGCGGGCGATCGCCGCGGCGCCGTCGGCGAGCACCGGCTGGAGCGCGTCGGCCAGCTCGGTCGCCGGCATCGGGCGGTCGGCGCGCGCCTCCGTGATCCCGTCGGTGTAGAGGACGATCGCGTCGCCGGGCGCGAGGTCGATCCGGCAGTCGATCGACCGGGCGTCGGGCTCGACGCCGACGAGCATCCCCGGACACTCGGGGACCTCCGGCGTCCCGCCGGCGCGCAGCACGACGGGCGGCAGGTGCCCGCCGGACGCCATCGTCAGGCGCCCGCCGCCGCCCGGCGAGACGGCCAGGCGGCCGAGGATCGCGGTGAGGAACCGCGGCTCGGGCATCTGGCGCAGCATCTCCTCGTTCAACGTGGCGAGCGCGGCGGCCGGCGACGGCGACCGCGTCGTCACCGCGCGCAGCGTGTAGCGCGCGAGGGCCGTCACGGCCGCCGCCTCGGCGCCCTTCCCGCAGACGTCGCCGACCACGATCGCCCACTCGTCCTCGTCGCCGACGGCGAACACGTCGTAGAAGTCGCCGCCGACCTCCATCCCCTCGCCGGCCGCGACGTACTCGGCCGCGATCTCCGCGCCGGGCACCTGCGGAAGCGCGCCGGGGAGGAGGCTGCGCTGCAGCGTCCGAGCGACGTACGCGCGCTCCTGGTACTGCATCGCGCTGTCGACCGCGAGCGCGATGCGCTGGGCAAGCGCCTCGATGAGGCTCCATTCGTCGCGCGACGGCTGCCGACGTGCGGCGCGCCAGCCGACCGTGAGCGTGCCGACCGAGCGGCCGCGGGCGACGAGCGGCACGAGCGTCAGGCTGCGCCCGATCGCGTCGCCGAGCCGGTCGAGCGCCGCCGGGTCGTCGG
Organism: Solirubrobacteraceae bacterium; assembly: GCA_034664705.1. GTDB lineage: Bacteria > Actinomycetota > Thermoleophilia > Solirubrobacterales > Solirubrobacteraceae > JAOPZW01. The sequence goes on along the minus strand of JAXDHC010000038.1, from coordinate 8,834 downwards.
CGACGTCGCGCATGAAGCGCGAGGGCGCGTCGTCGAAGAAGCCGGGCTGCTGGGTTCGCAGCGCCTCGGCGATCGGGTGATCGCCGCCCGGATCGAGCCGGTCGCCCTCGGCGAGGGAGAGCAGGAGCAGGCGACTGTCCTCGGCACGCGACGCGGCGCCGAGCCGGCGCAGGCGCCCGTCGCGCCCGAGCACGTCGATGACGCAGGCGTCCCCGAGGCGCGCGACGAGCAGCTCGGCGACGTCCTGGAGCGCCTCCTCGTCGCTCATCGACCGCTCGAGCATCGCGCTCGCGTCGGCGAGCAGCCGCACGCGCGCGTGCGCCGCCTCGCTGGCGCGCCGCGCGATCTGCTCGGTGTGCAGCAGGCGCTCGCGCTCGGCCTCCTGGAGGCGGCGCTCGGTGATGTCGCGCGCGATCATCACGAGCCGCTCGGTCTCCTCGCCCGGCAGCGGATGCCCGGCCGCCTCGATGGGCACGCGGGTGCCGTCGGGCCGCAGGATCTCGGTCGGGAACCCGGGCTCGGCCTGCTCGACGCCGGCGCGGATGCCGCGCAGGCGGGCGGACACCGGACGGTGCTGGTCGGCGGGGAGCAGGTCGAAGAGCGACTCGAGCGCGTAGATCTCGGCGGCGCTGCGGCCGCTGAGGCGCTCGGTCGCCTCGTTGACGAAGACGACGCGCTCCCCGTCGATGAGCGCGAACGCCTCGCCGAGCTCGCTCTGGGCGCGCAGGAGCGTCTCGTAGAGGTCGCGCTGCGCGCGCAGCTCCTCGCTCGCGGTGATGCGGGCGGTCATGTCGAGCACCGTCGCGCCGACGCCGAGGGCCTCGCCGCCGGGCAGCGGCACCGGGTAGTAGCTCGCGAGGTAGTGGCGCCGGCCGCCGGGCCCCTCGCGCGCCGGTGCGGTGACCTCGACGTCGACGACCGGGCGGTTCGTCCGCACGACCTCCTCGATGTGCGGCAGCACGCGATCGGCAAGCTCGGGGAGGACCTCGTCCAGCCGGCGCCCGAGGTGCTCGGCGACCGAGACCCCGTCCAGCTCGGCCAGGGCCTCGTTGACGCGGACGTAGCGGGCGTCGCGATCGAAGAACGCGACGCCGATGGGCGCGGCGTCGATGAGCGTGTCGAGGATCGCCCGCGCCTCCGCGGAGCGTCGCTCCTGGAGCCGGGCCTCCTGGTACAGGCGCGCGTTGTCGACCGCGAGGGCCGCGCGCGCCGCGATCGCCTCCGCGAACGCGAGATCGTCGGGCCCGTAGGTCGCGCGGTCGTGGCTGGCGATGAGCGAGATGGCGCCGAGCACCCGGTCGCGGGCGCGCAGCGGCACGACCATCGCCGAGCTGAGCCCCAGCGAGCGGATGAGCTCGACCTGCTCCTCGTCGACGCCGCCGCGCTGCAGGAGCTCGGGCGTGATCTCGGCGTACAGCTCCGGCTCGCCGCTGCGCAGCGCGACGTGCGCGGCGCCGGTCGGCGCGTCGAGGTCGGGCGGGTAGCGGCGCTGGAGCTCCTGGGCGAGCGCGACCTTCTCCGGGTCGACATGGGCCACGGCGACGTTGCGCAGCCCGGTCTCGGCGTCGACCATGTCGATCGAGCACCAGTCGGCGATCCGGCGCACGGCGAGGTCGGCCAGCGAGCGCAGCGTCTCGTCGTAGTCCAGCGAGGCGTCGAGCACGGCGCTGACGTCGGCGAGGAAGCGCGTGCGCTCCAGCGCCCGCTCGCGCGAGCGCTCCGACTGCACGCGGTGGGTCGTCTCGCTGACGACGATGCCGACGCCGATGCAGCGCCCGTCCGGACCGGGCACCGGGTAGTAGGTGTCGGTGAAGAAGCGCTCGAGCGGGGTGTCCTCGAAGCGCCCGGAGAGGTCGATCTCCCAGACGACCTCGCCGCTGTCGCGGGCGTCGGCGGCCGCCGCCTCGACCCGCGCGCCGAGATCCCCGGGCAGCACCTCCGTGGGCCGCCGGCCGAGGACCTCCTCCATCCGCCGCCCCTGGATCCGCGCCAGCGCGTCGTTCATGCGGACGTAGCGCAGGTCCGTGTCGACGAAGGCCAGGCCCACCGGCGCCGTGAGGAAGATCGCGTCGACGAGCGCGCGGGCGGCGTCGCTCTCCGCGCGGGCGCTGCGCTCGCCGGAGATGTCGCGCGCCATGCCGACCAGCGTCTTCGGCTGTCCCTCGTGGTCGTGGAGCAGCCGCGTCTCGCCGTGCAGCCAGTGCTCGGAGCCGTCGGGCCAGACGACGCGGAGGTCCAGCCCGGCGGCCGGCCCGCCGGCGAGCGTCGCGCGCATCGACGCATCGAGCTGCGCGCGGTCGTCGGGGTGGACGAGGGCGATGAAGTCGTCGAAGGTCGGCGGCGCGTCCTCGGGCTCGACGCCCAGGAGCCGAATGAGGGACTCCGACCAGCGCAGCTCGCGGGTGCCGAGGTCCATGCGGAACGTCCCCGCGCGCGCAGCGTCGAGCACGAGCAGCAGCTCCTCATGGCTGAGGCCGCCGAACGGCTCGGTACCGGACGAGGATGTGGGTCGTCGTGGCGTCGGGTCGCCTCTCCGCGGGCGAGCTTATCGGCGGGACCAGCGGCGAAACCCGCCCATGGACGGACGGTGGGCCACAATGCGCGGGATGGACCCCTTCGCCGTGCTGGGCATCGAGCCGGGCGCCTCCCCGCAGGAGGCCGGCGTCGCGTACCGCCGCCTGGCCAAGCGCTGGCATCCCGATCGCGGCGGGGGACCTGCGAGCGCCGTCCGGATGGCGGAGATCAACGCGGCCTACGACGTCCTGCGCGCGGGCGCGTGGCAGCGCGCCGCGCCGCCCGCCGAGGCGGCGCCGCGATCCGCCGCCGCGCGGGCGCGCGCCGTCGCCGGCGCGTGGCTCGGCGAGCCGATCCGCCGAGCGCTCGGGCGCGAGCTCCTCTTCGCGCTCGAGGACGCCGAGGACGTCACGCTCGTCACCCCGGCGGCGACGTGGGCGAGCCCGCGGACGCTGCTCGCGGTGACCGACCGGCGCCTGCTCTGGCTGCTGGACGACGCGCCGACGCACCGGGTGCGCTCGCTGCGCTACGGCGCAATCGCCGAGGTCCGCCACGCGCTGAGCCGGCCGCTGCGCCGCGTCGCCGTGCTGCGCGTGCGCACCACGCACGGGCGCGGGCTGTCGTTCACCGAGCTGCGGCGGGCGACGGCCGCGGCGATCGCGGGCCACGTCGCCGGCGCGCGGCTGACGATTGCGCCCGTGGCGTCGTGACCGAGCACGCGCGCGAGGCGGACGCCGCCCGGACGGCGCCGCCGCTGTTCGACCGGCTGCCCGCCCAGTTCTTCACGGGCATCCTCGCCGCCGCGGCGGCCGCGCGCGGCGCGCCGGGCCCCCCGCTCGTCGACCTCGGGCGCGGCAACCCCGACCTGCCGCCGCCCCCGCACGCCGTCGAGGCGCTGCGCGAGGCGGCGCTCGAGTTCGCCACGCCCGCCGTGCACGGCTACCCCCCGTTCGCCGGGCACCGCGACCTGCGGGTCGCGATCGCCGAGCGCTACATGGCCGACCACGGGGTCGAGCTCGACCCCGATCGCGAGGTCGCCGTCGTCCCGGGCACCAAGACGGGGATCATGCTCGCCACGCTCGCCGCGGCCGGCCCGCGCGACGGCGTGCTGCTGCCCGACCCCGGCTACCCCGACTACCACTCGGCGGTGGCCCTCGCGGGGGCGCGCGACGTGGCGCTCGGCCTCGACGCGACGGCCGGCCACCAGCCCGACCTCGACGGCGTGCCCGCGGCCGAGCGCGAGCGCGCGCGGCTGCTGGTGCTCAACTACCCCTCGAACCCGTGCGCGGTCTGCGCGGCGCCCGGGACCTTCGCGGCGGCGGTCGACTTCGCGCACCGCCACGGCTCCTGGCTGCTCAACGACCTCGCGTACGGCTTCCTCGCCTTCGACGGGCGCCGCGCGGCCAGCGTGCTCGAGACCGAGGGGGCGCGCGACGTCGCGATCGAGCTGTGGTCGCCGTCGAAGGTCTACGGGATGGCCGGCTGGCGCATCGGCTTCGCCGTCGGCGCGGCCGAGCTCATCGGACGCATCCAGGCGCTGCTCGACCACACCGCGGCCGGCGTCTTCACGGGGCTGCAGCGCGGGCTGATCGCGGCGCTGCGCGGCGATCAGGACCACGTCGCGGCGCGGCGCGAGGTCTACCGGCTGCGCCGCGACGCCCTCGTCGGGACGCTGCGCGCGGCCGGCGCCGAGATCGACGCGCCGCAGGGCACGTTCTATGCCTGGTGGCGCCTGCCCGCCGGGCTCACGGCCGAGCGGCTGCTGCACGAGCACCGGGTCGCGGTGGCGCCGGGGGCGGGCTTCGGCGCGCGCGGCGACGGCTGGGCGCGCCTGTCGCTCGCGCTCCCGGACGCCGACGTCGGCGAGGGCGCGCGGCGGCTCGCCGGCGCGGTCGCCGCCGCGCTCAGCCAGGGGGCAGCGGCCGCGGTCCGGTCTCGGTGACCGGCCACGGCAGCGCCGGCGGGCGCTCCGCGCGGACGAGGTACTCCGGAGCCGGGCCGAGGACCATCTGGCGGCGCAGGACCGCCGCCTCGCCGCCGGAGCCGGAGGCCTGCTCGAGCTCGGGGTTGAACGTCGCGTACCGCGCGCCCTCGGGCTTCGTGAGCCATCCCGCCCACGGCGCCGGCCCGTCGACGGTCCCGTGGAGGAGCTTGTAGAGGCCGCCCTTGCCGTTCGTGGCGAGGTGGGCGATCGCGTCGTGCGTCTCGCCGCGAGGCGGGCGGACGGCGGCGTCGTTCAGGCCGCCGAGCGTCTCCCAGTCGTCGACGAGGTACCAGTCCTCGAAGAGCCCCGGCGGTCCGCCGTCCCAGGGTGCCGCCCCGAGCCGGACGCTCCACGAGCCACGGAAGCCGCGCGGGGGCGAGGCGCGCAGCACCTCGTGAAAGGCCTGCAGCAGGCCGACGTAGCGGTCGTCGTCGACGCCGGCGCGCGGCTCGTGCCAGAACAGGTAGGCGAGCATGGGCGCCATCCTCGCACGGCGGCGCAAAGCTTTGCCGGCGGCTTGCCGAAGGGGAGTAGGGTCGGTCCGGCAGGACAAGCAGCGCGGCCTCCCGGTCCCGGCCGCCGGCATCGGCTCCGTCGCGCACGACGCTCGTCGAGAGGAGCGTGGCGATGAACGCGCACGCGAACCCATCCGTCTATCCGGTCCGGGTGGAGGGGGAGCTCTCCGAACCGCTCAGCCGCTGGCTGTGGCTGGTCAAGTGGCTTCTCGTGATCCCGCACGTGCTCGTGCTGGTGGTCCTGTGGATCGCGGTCGCGGTCGTCGAGCTGATCGCGTTCTTCGCGATCCTGTTCACGGGACGCTACCCGCGCGGGCTCTTCGACTTCGCGGTCGGCGTCCTGCGCTGGACGTGGCGGGTCGGCTTCTACTCCTACGACGCGCTGGGGACCGACCGCTACCCGCCGTTCACGCTGGCCGACGTGCCGGACTACCCGGCGCGGCTGCAGGTCGAGTACCCCGAGTCGCTCTCGCGCGGCCTCGTGCTCGTGAAGTGGTGGCTGCTGGCGATCCCGCACTACCTCGTCGTGGCGATCTTCGCCGGCGGGGCGTGGGGGACGTGGAGCGGCGCCGGGAACGAGACGTGGGCGCTCAGCGGCGGCCTGATCGGCCTGCTCGTGTGCTTCGCCGGCCTCGCGCTGCTGTTCACCGGGCGCTATCCGCAGCCGATCTTCAACTTCGTGATGGGCATGAACCGCTGGGTGTTCCGCGTGCTGCCCTACGCGTTGCTGATGACCGACCGCTACCCGCCGTTCCGGCTCGACATGGGCCCGCACGAGCCGCCCGCGCAGCCCGAGCCGGTCGCCGACGGGCTGGTGCCGGCCTCCTGAGCGAACGCCACGCGGTAGGCTCGCCGGCCATGGCGATGGAGCCCGGCGAGCACCGCGACGCGCTGGCCGACGCCATCCGGCTCGAGGGCGAGGCGCACCGGGCGCTGCTGTCCGGCGACGACGCGACGGCCGCCGCGCGGCTGCGGGAGGCCGCCGGGCGCTACCGCGCCTCCTGGGAGCTCGCGCCGCCGCGCAGCTTCGGGCGGCTCATCGGGATGCTCAAGGCGCTCGTGATCGCCGGCGCGGACACCGCCGAGCCGGCGGCGTACGTGCGGTCGGTCGTGGAGGAGCAGGACGCCTCCCCGCCGGCCTGGTACGCGCTGGCGATCGCCGGACTGGCGACCGGTGACGACGACCTCGCGCGCCGGGCGGCCGCCGGCATGCGCCCGGGTCTGCCGGCGTTCGCCCGCACCGCCGACGCCGTCGACGCGCTCGCGCGCGGCGACCGCGACGCCTACGCGGCGGCCGTCGGCGCGATCGTCGCCGACTTCGAGGCCCGCGACGAGCACCTCACCGGTGTCCCGATCGCCGACACGGCGCTCATGCTCGAGCGCCTCGCGGAGCCGCGCGGCCTGGCGGCCCACCCGGGCTCCGCACTGCTGCCCGCGGGCGCGCGGTGAGGCGGGCGCCGGCCGGTCGCGTCATCGACTGAAGGGTTTGTCGTCCCTGAGACGACAAACCCTGCACTCGTCGTCAACGGCGGCGTGCTCGACGGAGAACCCTCGCCCATTCGGACAGTCACCCGACGAGGTCGCGCGCGACCGTGTCGCCGAGCAGCCGGCCCTCGAGCGTGAGGACGGCGCGGCCGCCGGCGAGCGCCGCCGCGTCGAGCCGTCGCGCGGCCGCCTGGCGGCGCGCGCCCGCCCGCGCGGCAGGATCGAGGCCGTCGAGCGCGAGACCGTCGGCGAGGCGCAGCTCGAGCATGATCCGCTCGGTGCGCCGCTGCGCCCGCCCGAGGCGCTCGCGCCCGGCCGCCGGCGAGCGGCCCGCGGCCAGGCGCTCGGCGTAGGCCCCCGGGTGCAGCACGTTCCACCAGCGCACCGCGCCGACGTGGGAGTGCGCGCCCGGGCCGATGCCCCACCAATTCGCCGAGCGCCAGTAGCCGAGGTTGTGGCGCGAGCGCGCCGGCGGCGCCGCCGCCCAGTTGGAGATCTCGTACCAGGCGAGCCCCGCGCCGCCGAGCACGTCGTCGGCGATGCGGTAGCGGCGGGCGAGGACCTCGTCGTCGGGGGCGGGGAGGTCGCCGGCGCGCACGCGCGCGTGCAGTCGCGTGCCGGGCTCCACGCTGAGCCCGTAGGCGCTGACGTGGTCGACGCCGGCGTCCAGCGCCGCGCGCAGCGACGCCGCGAAGTCGGCGTCGGTCTCGCCGGGCGTGCCGTAGATCAGGTCGAGGCTGACGTGGTGGAAGCCCGCCTCGTGGGCCTGCGCCGCCGCGGCGACGGCACGCCCGGGCGTGTGGCGGCGGTCCAGCGCGGCGAGCACGTGCTCGCGCGCGCTCTGCATCCCCAGCGAGACGCGGGTGAACCCGGCGGTCCGCAGGTCGCGCAGCGCGCGGGCGTCGACGGTCTCCGGGTTGGCCTCGACCGTGACCTCGGCGTCGCCGGCGAGGCCGAACGTCTCGCGCACGGCGCCGAGCAGCGCGGCGAGGCGCTCCGGCGCCAGCAGCGTCGGCGTCCCGCCGCCGAAGAAGACGGTGCTCGGCGGCGGCGCCCCCGGCCCCAGGACGCGGCCCGCAAGCGCGATCTCGGCGAGCGCCGCGGCCACGAAGGCGCCGCGGTCGTCGCCGTCCTCGCCCGGGACGTAGGTGTTGAAATCGCAGTAGCCGCAGCGCGCCGCGCAGAACGGCACGTGCACGTAGACGCCGAGCGGCCGCGCGGGCAGGGTCGCCAGGGCGCCCGGCGGCAGGGCGCCGTCGGGCGAGGCGGGTTCGCCGTCGGGCAGGCGCGGCACGCGAGCAAGTGTGGCGGCTGGCCGGCGCGGACGCCGCTGCAAGACCGCGCCCGCGGGACGAGATCGCCGAAAACCGCTGCTAGCGTCGACCGGCCGCCGGCCCCGGCTGACCCCTGCCATGACCCGCCGAACCCGCCTCGCGCGCCCGTCAGCGGCGCACGCCGTGATCGCCGCCATCGCGCTGGCGGCGCTCGGCGGCGCGCTCGTCGCGCCGGCGCTCTCGGACGCGCAGAGCGAAGGGACGCTGCGCTCACGGGCCGACCGGTCCAAGGCCCGCGAGGGGGCGCTCGCGGGCGACGTCGCCCGCCTGGGCCGGCTCATCGGGCGCCTGGACGCCGACCTGGCCGTCATCGGGCGCCGGCGCGCCGAGGTCCAGGCCGAGCTCGACGCCGACGTCCAGCGGCTCGCCACCGTCCGCGCGGAGCTGCGCGGCCAGCGGCGGCGCGTCGAGCGCCTGCGCGCGCGGCTGCGCGAGGCGCGCACGGTGCTGTCGCACCGCATGGTCGAGCTCTACCAGGCGCCCCAGCCCGACATCGTCACGGTCGTGATGAAGGCGCACGGGTTCGCCGACCTCCTCGAGCAGGCCACCTACGTGCGCGCCGTCGGCGCGCAGGACTCCCGGGTCATCCACCTCGTCCGCCGGGCGCGGGTCGACGCCGCCGGCGCGGTCCGGACGCTGGCGCGCGACGAGCGCCGCCAGGAGGACATCACCGCGCAGGTGCAGACGCGGCGCATCGCCGCCCTCGAGGCGGCCCGGGCCCGGGCGGCACGCGCGGTCGGACCCGGCGGGCCATGGGCGATCCCGTGGCCGATCGTGCAGTGCGAGTCCGGCGGCCAGAACCTGCCCCCGAACAGCGCCGGCGCCTCGGGCTACTACCAGATCGTCCCCGGCACCTGGAGCCTCTACGGCGGGTCCGGCCCCCACGCGTACCTCGCCTCGAAGGCCGAGCAGGACCAGGTCGCCACCCGGATCTGGAGCGGCGGCAGCGGCGCGTCGCAGTGGGTCTGCGCGGCGCTCGTGCGCTGAGCGCGGCGCGCGCCG
>JAXDHC010000037.1:0-3561 GCA_034664705.1 Solirubrobacteraceae bacterium | reverse complement strand
TCGACGCCCAGGGCGAGATCCTCGAGCTCAAGCAGACGATCAACGTCATGGTCGACCAGCTCAGCTCGTTCGCCGACGAGGTCACGCGCGTCGCGCGCGAGGTCGGCACCGAGGGCAAGCTCGGCGGTCAGGCCCGCGTCGAGGGCGTGTCGGGCACGTGGCGCGACCTCACCGAGAACGTCAACCAGCTGGCCGGCAACCTCACCACGCAGGTGCGCGCGATCGCGGAGGTGTCCACCGCGGTGACCCAGGGCGACCTGACGCGCTCGATCACCGTCGAGGCCCAGGGCGAGGTCGCCGAGCTGAAGGACAACATCAACCAGATGATCCAGAACCTCCGCGAGACCACGAAGGTCAACGCGGAGCAGGACTGGCTGAAGACGAACCTCGCCCGCATCTCGGGCATGCTGCAGGGTCAGCGCGACCTGCAGGCCGTGACGCAGCTCATCATGAGCGAGGTCACGCCGGTCGTCAGCTCCCAGCACGGTGCGTTCTTCCTCGTCGAGAGCGACCACGCCGGCGAGGAGCAGCTGCGGCTGATCGCCGCCTACGGCTACAAGCCACAGCCCGGCGTGCCCGACCGGTTCCGCCTCGGCGAGGGGCTCGTCGGCCAGTCCGCGCTCGAGCGGCGCCCGATCCGCCTCACCGACGTCCCGGACGACTACATCAAGGTCGCCTCGGCGCTCGGCGAGGCGACGCCCGCGACGATCCAGGTCATGCCGATCATGTTCGAGGAGCAGGTGCTCGGCGTGATCGAGCTCGGCTCCCTGCGCCCGTTCGGCGAGGTCAACCAGGCGTTCCTCGACCAGCTGACCGACACCATCGGCGTCGTCATCAACACGATCCAGGCCAACATGCGCACGGAGGAGCTCCTCGCGCAGTCCCAGGCGCTGACGCAGGAGCTCCAGAAGCAGTCCGAGGAGCTGCGCCAGACCAACGACGAGCTCCAGGACAAGGCGGTCCTGCTCTCGCAGCAGAACCGCGACATCGAGATCAAGAACGCCGAGATCGAGCTCGCCCGCCGCGGCCTCGAGGAGAAGGCCGCGCAGCTCGCTCTGTCGTCGAAGTACAAGTCGGAGTTCCTGGCCAACATGAGCCACGAGCTCCGCACGCCGCTCAACAGCCTGCTGATCCTCTCGCGGATGCTCGCCGAGAACCCGGAGGGCAACCTCGCCCCGCCGCAGGTCGAGTTCGCCGAGACGATCCACGCGGCCGGCAACGACCTGCTCGCCCTGATCAACGACATCCTCGACCTGTCCAAGGTCGAGGCGGGCAAGATGGACCTGCACGTCGGCCAGCTCGCGCTCACGGACCTCTGCGACGACGTCGAGCGCGCGTTCCGGCCGCTGGCCGAGGACAAGGGGCTGCGCTTCGCCATCGAGCGCGACCCGGGGCTGCCCGCCGCGATCGTCACCGACGAGCAGCGCCTCGAGCAGATCCTGCGCAACCTGCTCTCCAACGCGGTGAAGTTCACCCACGACGGCTCCGTGACGCTGCAGGTCAGCCGTGCCGACGAGGACACGCTGGCGTTCTCGGTCACCGACACCGGCGTCGGCATCCCCGACGAGAAGCTCGCGCTGATCTTCGAGGCCTTCCAGCAGGCCGACGGCACGACGTCACGCAAGTACGGCGGCACCGGGCTCGGCCTGTCGATCAGCCGCGAGATCGCGCGCCTGCTCGGCGGCGAGATCCGGGTCCGCAGCGTCTCCGGCGAGGGCAGCACGTTCACGCTCCTGCTCCCGCTCGCGCCGCAGTCCTCCGAGACGCGGCCCGAGGCCGCCGGCGAGCCGGACGGCGCGGCCGCGGGCGACGGCGCCCCGGCCGCGGCGCCCGCCGAGGCGGTCGCGACCGTGGACGCCGAGGACGACGACCGCGACACGATCGCCGCCGGGGACCGGGTGCTCCTGGTGATCGCCCACGACGCGGCGCGCGCCCGCGCCGCCGTCGCCGCCACGCGCGAGCACGGCTACAAGGCCCTCGTCGCGCGCCGCGCGCCGATGGGCCTCGTCCTGGCCCGCGAGAACCGGCCCGACGCCGTGCTCGTCTTCGCCGGCGACGGGCGCGGCGAGGTCCTGCTCGGCCAGCTCAAGCAGCACCCCGAGACACGCCATCGCCCCGTGTTCGTCGCCGGCCCGCCCACCGGCCGGCTCGCGGCGCTGCGCGCCGGCGCGGCCGCCTACTTCGGCGTCGAGGACGGGGCCGACGCCGTCGGCCGGTCCGTTGCGGCGCTCGAGGCCCTCGAGGCCCGGACGGTCAAGCGCCTCGCGCTCATCCGCAACGGCAGCGAGCTCGACCAGGCGACCCGCACGCTGCTCGGCGCGGGCGACGACGTCGACGTCCTCGACGTGCCGCAGGACGAGGCGCTGGAGACGCTGCGTCACCAGGGGGCCGACTGCGCCGTCCTGCCACTCGGGGACCACGCCGACCGGGTGTTCGCGCTGCTCGAGCAGGCCGCGGGCGACGAGCGCCTGCGCGAGCTGCCGCTGATCGTCTACGCGCCCGAGCCGCTCGGCGCGCCCGACCGCCGGCGGCTCGACGACCTCGCCACGCGCGTGAACGCCAAGGCGGTGTCGTCGCCGGAGCGGCTCGTCGACGAGACCGCGCTGTTCCTCCACCGCATGGAGGCGAACCTGCCCGCCGCGACGCGCAAGCTGCTCTCGCAGCTGCGGACGGCGGACTCGGTGTTCCACGGCAAGCGGATCCTCATCGTCGACGACGACATCCGCAACGTGTTCGCCCTCACGAGCGCGCTCGAGATGCGCGGCATGAAGGTCCTCTACGCCGAGAACGGGCGCGAGGGGATCGCCAAGCTGCGCGAGAACCCCGAGATCGACCTCCTGCTGCTCGACGTGATGATGCCGGAGATGGACGGCTACGAGACCGCCCGCTCGATCCGGGCGATGGCCCGCTTCGAGCACCTCGCGATCATCTCGCTCACCGCGAAGGCGATGAAGGGCGACCGCGAGAAGTGCATCGCGGCGGGCGCGTCGGACTACATCACCAAGCCGGTCGACATGGACCAGCTCCTGTCGCTCATGCGGGTGTGGTTGCAGTGACGCGCGTCGCCGCCGCGGGCGAGCGTCCGAGCGTCCTGCTCGTCGACGACCGTCCCGAGAACCTGCTCGCGCTCACCGCCGTGCTCGAGCCGCTCGACGCCCGCCTCGTGACCGCCGGCTCCGGCGAGGAGGCGCTGCGCGCGCTGCTGCACGAGGACTTCGCCGTCGTGCTGCTCGACGTCCAGATGCCGGGCATGGACGGATTCGAGACCGCCGGCTACATCCGCGGGCGCGAGCGCAGCGCGCGGACGCCGATCATCTTCCTCACCGCGGTGAGCACCGACGTCGCCCAGGTGCTGCGCGGCTACGAGGCCGGGGCCGTCGACTACGTGCTCAAGCCGTTCGAGCCGGTCGTGCTGCGCTCGAAGGTCGCCGTCTTCGCCGAGCTCGACCGCCACCGCCGGGCGCGCGAGCGCGCCGACGAGCTGCTGCGCCGGGCGTGGGAGTCCTCGCCGGCCGGCGCCGCGATCGTCGACCCCGGGGGGCGGATCCTCGAGGTCAACCC
>JAXDHC010000036.1:0-2998 GCA_034664705.1 Solirubrobacteraceae bacterium | reverse complement strand
CCCGGATCACGGTGCCGGCGACCTCCTGGCCCGGCTGCCAGCCCCCGCCCCGCATCCGGATGAGCGTCAGCTCGCCGCGGTTGACGCCGAACGCGCGGACGGCGACGAGCGCCTCGTCCGCGGCCGGCTCGGGCCGCGGCACGTCGTCGCGGCGCTCGGTCCACGCCGGGCCGTCGGGCGTCGCGACGATCGCGCGCATCGTGTCGGGACGGTCGGCGGGGGGCGTGTCGGCCATGGTCACCTTCGGCGTCGGGGGAGCGGGCCCGGGGATCCTACGCGCGCCCGGCGGCGCGCTCCGCGGTCTGACCGCCCCGGCGAATCGCCGGGACGCGGTTGATAACGTGGCCCCGCCCATGCCCTCGGGGCCTGCCTGCCGCATCTGCTCCGGCGACTTGGACCTCCGCATCCGGGGACGGGGAGCCGACGTCACCGCCGACGCCCTGTCGCCGTCGCATCATGCGCCGAGCGCGCACGGCGACCTGCTCGCGTGCCGCGACTGCGGCGCCGTGCAGCAGCCGCTGCTGCCCGCGGGGGTCGAGCTGCACGACCTCTACCGCGACATGCGCGACGACGCGTACCTGGCCGAGGAGGCGGGCCGCCGCGCGACCGCGGGGCGCCTGCTCGACCTCATCGCGCCCTTCGTGCCCGGCGGCCGGCTGCTCGACGTCGGCTGCGGCCCCGGCCTGCTGCTCGACGAGGCGCGCCGCCGCGGCTACGCGACGGTCGGCCTGGAGCTCTCGCGGGCGTCCGCCCACCACGCGCGCACGCGGCTGGGCCTCGACGTGCACGAGCTCGCCCTCGAGGACTACGCCGACGCGGGGGAGACGTTCGACGTCGTCGTCCTCGCCGACGTGCTCGAGCACCTCGACGATCCGGTCGACGGCATCGAGAGCTGCGTGCGCCTGCTGCGCCCCGGCGGCGTGCTGTGCGTCGTGACCCCGGATCCGTCCTCGCTCACCGCGCGCGTGGCCGGCGCGCGCTGGTGGGGCTACGTGCCCGCGCACACCTGCCTGCTGCCGCGGGCCACGCTGCGCGAGCTCATCGCGGCGGCCGGCCTCGTGATCTCCACCGACGTGCCGCTCGTGCGCACGTTCTCCGCACGCCGCTGGGTCGAGGGCCTCGCCGAGCGCCTCGGGCCGCTGCGCGCGCCGCTCGACGCGGCGGCGCGGCGACTGCCGCCGCGCGCGGCGATCAGCGCGTCGCTGGGCGACGAGCGCGTCGTCCTCGCGCACCGCCTCGAGGTCGAGCGGGCGGCCGAGCCGCTGGTGCGCGACCGCGGCGGCCCGGCCGCGGTCCACGTCGTCCTGCCCGCCTACCGCGCGACGCGCACCATCCCGGACGTCGTCGAGGAGATGCCCGTCGAAGCCGCCGACCGCGCGCTGCTCGTCGACGACGCCAGCGGCGACCGCACCGCCGACGTCGCGGTCGCCCATGGCCTGGACGTCCTGCGTCACCCGGCCAACCGCGGCTACGGCGCCGGGCAGAAGACCGGCTACGCCCGCGCGCTGTGCGACGGTGCGGACGTCATCGTCATGGTCCACGCCGACAACCAGTACGACCCGGGCCTGATGGGCCGGATGGTGCAGCCGATCCTCGACGGCCGCGCCGACATGGTGATCGGCTCGCGCCTGCTCGAGGACCGCGCGATCGCCGGCGGCATGCCGCGTTGGAAGTGGGTCGGCAACCGCCTGCTCACCGGGATCGAGAACCGCGCGTTCGGCGTGCGCTTCTCGGAGTACCACACCGGCTACCGCGCGTTCTCCGCGCCGCTCCTGCGCTCGATCGCCTTCCTGCGCAACTCCGACGAGTTCGTCTTCGACCAGCAGATCTTCGCCCAGGTGATCGCCCGCGACGCGCGGGTGAGCGAGATCCCCATCCCGACGCGCTACTTCCGCGAGGCGTCCAGCGTCGACTTCGTCACGAGCGTGCGCTACGCGCGCCAGACGCTGTGGGTCCTCGCGCGCTTCCGCGCCGACCGGCGCGGCGTGCGGTGGACGTTGCTGCGCCGCCCGGCCGCGTGGCGCCAGCGTGCGCGCCGCGAGGCGAGCGGCGCGTGAGCGTGCCCGTCGACAGCCCGACGGCGACCGCGACGACCCGGCCCGCCGGCGCGCGGACGCCGGCCGCGGCGTCGGGGCGGCGCCCGCGCGTGCGCTGGGCCTGGGTCGCGGCGCTGGCGCTCCTCGCGGCCGCGCTCGTCGTCCGCCTCGAGTACGTCGCCGACACGGTGGACCGCCCGCTCGTCCACGACGCGATCGACTACGACGCCCACGCGGTGTCGATCGCGCAGGGCGAGGGCTACTCGAAGACGCTCGCGCACGGGCGCCCGACGGCCTTCCGCCCGCCCGTCTACCCGTACCTGCTCGCCGGCGTCTACAAGGTCGCCGGGGTGGAGTACGCCGACGAGCTCGAGCGCGTGCACGTCGCGCGCGTCGCCCAGGGGGTGATCGGCGTGGCGGTCGTCGGGATGATCGGCCTGCTGGCCGCGCAGCTGTGGGGAGCGGTCGTCGCGCTCGTGGCGACGGCGCTCGCGACGGTGTACGTGCCCCTGGTGACGATGAGCGGGACGGTGATGTCCGAGCCGCTCTTCGTCGTCCTCATGCTCGCGTGCCTCGTCGCCGCGTTGCGCCACCGCGCATCGGCGCACCGGTGGCGCTGGGCGCTCGTCGCCGGCGTGCTCGCCGGGCTGGCCATCCTCACGCGGGCCAACGCGCTCATCCTCCTGCTGCCGCTCGCGCTCGCCGTATGGGACCGCCCGCGCCGGTCGTGGCGAGCGCTCGGCCCGCCGGTCGCCCTCGTCGTCATGGCCGTGCTCGTCGTCACGCCGTGGACGATCCGCAACGCGGTCACGCTGCACGCGTTCGTGCCCGTCTCGACGCAGCTCGGCTCCGCGCTCGCCGGCACCTACAACGACGAGGCGCGCACCGACCCCGAGCATCCCGGCTCGTGGCGGAGCCTGCGCCACGTGCCCGAGTACGCCGACCTGTACGGGCGCATCCGC
>JAXDHC010000035.1:0-10394 GCA_034664705.1 Solirubrobacteraceae bacterium | reverse complement strand
GCACCGGGACCGCCCGTGACGTTCGATGACTCCGCGTGAGCCTCCGCGCAGCGCGCGTCCGCGCGGGGTCACGCAGGGCGACGGGCCGCGGCCCGCACACGTGAGCACACCGATCCGCGATCCCGGGCGGGGGCCTGCCCGGCGGATCCGACAGGGGGAGCAGGGATGAGCTGCAGGCGTCTGGCACAGGCAATCGGCGTGGCGGTCGCGATGGGAGCCGTGCTCCCGGTCGCCGCCGGCGCGCAGGGACCGCCCGGGATGCCCGGACCGCCGCCGGGCAACGGCGTCGACGTCCCCTCGTCCCCGGGAACGGCCGCGCCCGTGGTCCCCGCCGGCACCGCCGCGGCGGTTCCGCCCGCGCCGTCCGGCCCGGGCCTGCTCAACTTCGCCGAGCAGTCGTTCAACCGGACGAAGCGGACGTTCTCGGTGCCGTTCGCGTGCACCGCCGGTGGCACGGTCACCGCGCGCGGGGCGGCTGTCGGCCCGCTCGGCAGCGCGCCGTACCGCTGCGCCGGCAACCGCTCCACCGTGCGCTTCACCGTCTCGGCCAAGGTGGCCAAGAAGGTCACCCGGGCCAAGCGGCTCCCCGTGACGGCGACCGTCCACAACGGGAGCCGGACGACCAAGCTGTGGTTCACGCTCCGGGCCGGCGGCGGGGCCGCCACGCCCCCGCCGGGGTTCTGGACCGACGGTCACCTCCAGTGCACGCAGGGCGGCGCTCCGGTCGCCTACCTCGTCGAGCCCGACTTCACGACGACGAACCCGACGGTCATCTCCACGCGCGGGTGGATCGCCACGTACACGGCCGCGGGCGGCTGGCACTGGTACGGCGTCGGCGGCGAGAACGCGAGCCGCTGGGAGACCTGGACGGCCACGCGGACCGGCATCGCGCAGTTCCACCCCAACGCCGCGGTGATGCCCGTCCCGTGGACGTGGGGGCCGATCTCGGTGCCCGTCGGCCAGGGCATCTCGGCGGTCGGCGTGTACGAGATCGTCTACTGGGCCGGCGGGCACCCGGTGCACCGTTGGCAGTACGTCAACGCCGGTGACACCGGCGCCGTGGCGGCCGGCGTCGCCACGCCGGCCTGCGTCTATCCCTAGGCGCCGGCACACGAGTCGGGGCGCGAACGCCATCGACCGGGTCGGGTGGCCGGCGGACCGCCCCTGTGGGACGATCGGCCCGCTCCCGACTCCCGTCCAGACTGGAGGAGCACCATGTCGGTGAACCCCGTCCCCGAGGGCCACCACACCGTCACGCCCTACCTCGCCGTGGACGACGCGGCAGCGGCGATCGAGTTCTACGGCCGGGCGTTCGGCGCCACCGAGCAGGGACGGATGACCGGCCCGGACGGCTCCGTCGCCCACGCCTCGATCCAGATCGGCGACTCGCGGGTCATGCTCTCCGATCCCTACCCGCAGGGAAGCGCCAGGCCCCCGAAGCAGCTCGGCGGGACCACGTGCGTGATGTTCCTCTACGTCGAGGACACCGACGCGTTCTACCGGCGGGCCGTCGACGCCGGCGCGACGGCCACGATGCCGCCGGACGACATGTTCTGGGGCGATCGCTTCGCGCAGGTCGGCGACCCGTTCGGGCACGTCTGGCAGATCGCGACGCACAAGGAGGACCTCTCGGCGGAGGAGATGGCCGAGCGCGGCCGCCAGGCGATGGCGCAGATGAGCTGACCGGGGCGACCCGGCGACCGGGAACGGCCTACGCCGCGCGCAGCAGCGCCGCCG
Source organism: Solirubrobacteraceae bacterium (assembly GCA_034664705.1). Classification (GTDB taxonomy): domain Bacteria; phylum Actinomycetota; class Thermoleophilia; order Solirubrobacterales; family Solirubrobacteraceae; genus JAOPZW01. Next base: position 8,657 of record JAXDHC010000035.1, on the reverse strand, counting down.
TCGCGGCGGCCGCGAGGACGGCGACGAGGAACGGCGCGCGCCGCCAGACGAGCACGGCGGCGACGCCGAGGGCGGGCGCGCGCGTGTCCACGACGATCTCGCCGCCGCTGTCGAGGGTCTGGACGGCGACGAGCGCCGCGAGCACCGGGATGCTGAGCAGGTCGAGGACGCGCCCGACGCCCGGGCGCAGCTCCCGCTGCCCGGCGAGGACGGGCCCGAGCGCCTTGAGGGCGTAGGCGGCGGCCGCCAGCCCGAGCAGCGCCGCCCAGCTCATGTTAAGCCCGAGCGGCGCGGATCGCCCAGGCCGCCGCCGGCCAGCGCGCCCGCGAGGGTCCCGAGGTTCCAGAACACGAAGACGCTGAGACCAGTGGCGAGGAACGCGCGGTGCGCGTCGGCCGGATCGTCCTGCGCCCGCGCCATCGCAGGACCGGCACGAGCGCGAGGCCGTACACCGCGTTGCGCGCGGCGAGCAGCAGCGCGGGCGCGAGCGCGGCCGCCGCGCTGCCGCCCGCTCCATTTCAGGGCATGAGCGCCGGTCGCGGGCACCCTGCGTGGATGTCCGGTCGACGACATCGCGAGGCGACCGGCCTCGCGTGAGCCGCACCTCGCGAGACGGGCCAGCCCGCTTGGTCGCCGGCGCGACATGTGGCACCGTGATGGGTCCACCATCGCATTCGTCGCGTGCTCGCATCCACCGCAACAGCCACCTCCGCCCGGCTCAGGACCGCCGCCCATCTCGTCGCCCGCGCCCGCCGGCGCACCGGGATCCCGGCCCGCCGGCTCGCCGCCTGTGGTGCGGTCGCCGCCACCGCCCTGGCGCTCCGCGGGACGACCGGCGTGCTGCTCGGCATCTTCGCGGTGATGCTGGTCGTCGACGCCGTCGTCCCGATCCCCGGCGTGACCCGCTCGGAGGCCGACGAGCGCTTCGGCCGGCTCGTGCGCCAACGGCGGCGCGCGCAGCGGGCGCGGCGGCTGCGCGGCCTCGCGCCGCAGCGCCTCGACGTCCTCGACGATGGCGTCGGCTGGGTCGCGCGGGCCGAGCGCCGCCCGGTGGGCGTCCGCAGCATCCCGATCGCCTCGATCACCGGGACGGCGGAGGAGACCAAGGCGCGGGCGTTCGATCGCCGCTTCCGCCCCGAGCGTGCGTCGTGCGAGCACTGGAAGCGGCTGTGGGTCGCCCAGGCGCGGGGGGCGCCGCTGCCGCCGATCTCGGTCTACCGGGTGGGCGCCGACCACGTCGTCCGCGACGGCCACCACCGCATCTCCGTCGCGCTCGACCACGGTCTCACCGCCATCGACGCGGACGTCGTCGAGCTGTCGCGCTGACGGCGGCCGTCAGGGCCGCGGCGTGAGCAGCTGGTCCGCCGGCGCGTCGTCGTCGCGCAGGACGTCGGCGCCGGCCGCGAAGCGCGCGACCGCCGCGCGGTCCCAGGCCCGCGCCCCGCGAGCGGGGGAGCCGACGTGCGAGGCGAGGGGCGCCTCCGAGGCGAGCAGGACGAGGTTGCCGCCGCCGGGCCGGCCGCCGGCCCCCGGCTCGGCGACGAGCGCGACGTCGCCGAAGACGCGCAGCAGCGTCGCCGACACCGCGCGGACGAGGCCGAGCGGCTCGTGGTCGATGACGTTGAGCGCGTAGAGGCCGTCGGGGCGCAGCACGCGCCGGATGTCGCGGGCGAACTCGACGGTGGCCAGATGCCACGGGACGGAGAGGTTGCCGAACGCGTCGCCGACCACCAGGTCGGCCGACGCCGCCGGCTCGCCGCGCAGCGTCACCCGCGCGTCGCCCGTGTGGACCCGCAGGCCCGGGCCGGTGCGCAGGCCGAGACGCCGGCGGACGAGATCGACGAGCGCGGCGTCGACCTCGAGCACGCGCGACCGCGACCCGGGCCGCGTCGCGCGCACGTAGCGCGGCAGGGTGAAGCCGCCGCCGCCCACGAACACCGCGTCCAGCGGCGCGCCGGCCGGCGCCATGCGGTCGATCGCGCCGCCCATCCACCGCGCGTAGGCGAACTCGAGGTGGCGCGGGTCGCGGAGATCGACGTAGGAGTGGCGGAGGTCGTCGAGGACGAGCGTCCGCCCGCTCGCCCGCTCGCCGTCGGCGACCACGCGCGCGCAGTGGTACGTCGTCTCGGTATCGCAGGGCGCGCCCACCGCGAGCGTCGTCGCGGCCACGACGAGCGCGCCGACGCCGACGCCCGCGGCCGAGCGCGTCGGCCGGGTCCCCTGGCGCAGCGCGATCCCCGCGCCCAGCGCCGCGACGACCGCGCTGACGGCGAACACCGCGACGTCGGTGGGGAGCAGGGGCACGATGACGAACCCGGTCCCGAACGTGCCCACGAGGGCGCCCGCGGTCGCCCATGCCGAGAGCCGGCCGACGACCGAGCCGGCCACCTCCAGGTCGCGCAGCTGCAGCTTCGCGACCGTGGGCGTCACGGCGCTCAGCACGGTGGCCGCCGGGAACAGCGCGATGAGGGTGATCATGAGCGCGGCGCCGTCGCCGCCGTTCTGCAGGCCCGTCCCGAGCAGCCGCACGAGCGGCACCGTCGAGGCGCCCAGCACGCCGCCGCCGATGAGCAGGCCGGGGAGGAGGCGGCGCGCGTCGACCTCGTCGGCCGCCCGCCCGCCGAACGCCGCTCCGGCCGCGATGCCGGCGAGCACGGCCCCGATCACCGTCGTCGTCGTCTCGAGCGTCAGCCCGACGTACGGGGCGAGCAGCCGGATGCCGAGGATCTCGAGCACCAGGACGGCGCCCGACGCGACGAAGACGAGCGCCGCCGCGAGGGCGGGCGGGAGCGGCGGCGCGCCGGCGTCGCCCGCGGGACCCGGCGTCATCCGCGCGGCGCTACGCGGCGAACCGCTGCGCGCGGCGGGCGCGCGCCTTGACCGCCTCGGCCTCGCGGTCCTTCGGCGGGGCGGACGTCACGAGCTCGCCCAGGAGCTGCGTCGTCGCCTCGGTGATCGCGTCGACCGCGCGCCGGAAGGCCTCGGCATTGGCCTGCGAGGGCTTGCTCGAGCCGCTGACCTTGCGGACATACTGCAGGGCGGCGTCGCGGACCTCGTCCTCCGTGGCCGGCGGCGCGAAGTTGTGGAGCGGGCGGATGTTGCGGCACATGCGAAGAGACTACGCAGCGCCGCGCCGGCGGGCGCGCGTTCGCCGGTCGCCGCGCGCGGCAGACTCCCCGCGTGACCACGACCACCGAAGCGCAGCTCCCGCCCGAGGTCGTCGCCCTCCTGGACGGCCGCCGCCTCGAGGACAAGGACGGCATGGCGTTCGTCCTCATGACGACCGGCGATCACGGGTGGCCGCACGCCGCGCTGCTCAGCGTGGGCGAGGTGCTCGCGCGCTCGCCCGGCGACGTCGCGCTCGCGCTGCACCGCACGTCGGGGACGACGGCGAACCTGACCCGCACCGGGCGCGCGACGCTGCTCGTCATCGCGCCGCCGGTCGCCTACACCGTGCGCCTCGACGTCCGCCCGGGCGCCGGCGGGGCGGATGCGCCGCTGGCGCGCTTCACGGCGGGCGTGGCGGCGGTGATCCGCCACGAGGTGCCCTACGCGGAGCTCACCGCGCCGATCGCCTTCCGGCTCGCCGACCCCGCGGCCGCGCACGAGCGCTGGGCGGCGACGCTCGGCGACCTCCGGGCCGGCGGCTGATCGCGCCCGGGGGCGTCAGGAGCGGCCGGGCGCCGGGGCCGGGCCCCGCCGCCCGCCCGAGGCCACCGGGCCCGGCGCGTCCTCGGCGTAGCGCGCGCGCAGGTGCACGGGCGGCTCCTCGTCGCGGTGGGAGCGGCGCGCCCGCAGGTTGAGCGCCTCGACGAACGTCGCGAAGGCGATCGAGAAGTAGATGAAGCCCTTGGGGATGTGGTAGTCGAGGCTCTCGGCGACGAGCGTCACGCCGATCAGCAGCAGGAAGCTGAGCGCGAGCATCTTCACCGTCGGGTGGCGCGAGACGAACTCGCTGATGACCGCCGCCGAGACGAACATCACGCCGACGGCGACGACGACCGCGGCGATCATGACGCCGACCTCGTCGACGGTCCCGACCGCCGTGATCACGGAGTCCAGCGAGAACACGAGGTCCAGCGCGACGATCTGGGCGATCACCGCGCCGAAGGACGCGGCGACCCGCTGGGACTTGTGGCCCTCGTCGCCCTCGAGACGGTCGTGGATCTCGTACGTGGCCTTGCCGAGCAGGAACAGCCCACCGCCCAGCAGGATCAGGTCGCGCCCGGAGAGCTCCTCGCCGAAGATCGTGAACAGCGGCTCCGTGAGCCCGATGACCCAGGAGATGGCGAGCAGCAGCAGGACGCGCATGATCATCGCCAGCCCGAGGCCGACGCGCCGCGCCCGATCGCGCTGGTGCTCGGGCAGCTTGTCGGCGAGGATCGAGATGAACACGACGTTGTCGATGCCCAGCACGATCTCGAGGACCGTCAGCGTCAGGAAGGCGATCCAGATGTCGGGGTCGGTGAGGAACTCCATGGGGCGACGCGGTACCCACCGCCGCGCGACAGCTCTCGGCGCACGCGCGCCGCTCCCCCGTTCGGGGGGCCGCCCGCGGAACGGGGCGGGGGCGATGGCACCCTGGGCACGTGGGCGCGAAGGCTTCGAGATGGCTCCTGCTCGCGCTCACGGGCGCGGCGATGGCCGTGGCGGCCATCGCGCTGGTGACGGGCGGAGGTGATCGGGACGTGACGGCGGCGGGCGCAGAGCTCTGGGTGGACGGCGGGCACCCGAGGTGCAGCGACGCGCAGGAGCGCGGCGATCCCGGCGCGCCGTTCTGCTCGCTGCAGCGGGCCGCGGCCCGGGCCGTGCCGGGCGACACCGTCCACATCGCGCCGGGGCGCTACCGCGGCACCGTGCGCCCCGCCCGCGGCGGCGCGCCCGGTGCGCCGATCCGGTTCGTCGCCGATGCGCCCGGCGTCGTCCTCGACGCCGCGGGCGCGCCGAACGCGGTCAAGCTCGTCGGGACCGGCGACGTGCACCTCGTCGGCGTGCGGGTGACCGGCGGCCTGAACCAGGGCGTGTGGGTCGAGCGCGCCGACCGCGTCCGCCTCGAGGGCGTCACCGTGTCCGGGAACGCGGGCACGGGCGTGCAGATCAAGAGCGGCGCCGGCACTCACGTGGTCGCCAGCGAGTTGTCGGGCAACGGACGGGCCGGGCTGCTCGAGCTCGCCGCCGCCCGCGGCACGAAGGTGACCGACTCGGTCATCACCGGCAACGGCCGCGACGGCGCGCCGTACAACGGCGACGGCATCCAGCTCGGCGGCGTGGGCGCCCAGGTGACCGGCTCGGTGATCTCCGACAACGGCGACTCGCCCTACGAGCACGGCATCTACACCGGCGCGGGATCGGCCGGGTGGCGCGTGTACGACAACGTCCTCACCGGCAACGCGGGCGCGAACATCAAGGCCGCCGGCGTGGGGGAGATCACCGGCAACCGCCTCACCGACGGGCGGTACGGGCTCGTGCTCTCCGACAACCCCGGGCGCGTGCTCGTGCGCCAGAACCTGATCGGCGGGCGCGCCCAGCACCTCGTCTTCCTCACGAGCGGCGCCACCGCGGCACGCGGCGCGCTGCTGCAGAACACGATCGTGCAGAGCGGGCGCTCGACGAGCTCGGGCGACGCCTCGGCGCTGTTCGTCCTCGCGGCCGACGACCTCGAGCTGCGCAACAACCTCGTCGCGTACACCGGCGCGAACGCCGCCGGCGTCTCGCTGTGGATCAACGACCCCGCGCGGGTCGGCCGCCTCGTCTCCGACACGAACTGGTGGGCGGCGAACGACGGGCGGTCGCGCCATCTGGGCTACGGCGGCGCGCGGGTCTCGCTCGCCGACTGGCGCAGGCGCACGGGCCAGGACGCGCGCAGCTTCACGTCCTGGTCGCCCGGCGTCGACGCCGACCTGCGCGTGACGTCGAGGAACTGGGGCGCCGGCCGCGGCGAGAACCTGGGGCTGCTGGCCGACGTCATGGGGCTGCCGCGGGCGACGAGCGGGCCGGTCGACGTGGGCGCCCACGGCGGGTTGCGCGTCGGCGCCTGACGGTCGGCTCGCGGAGTGCCGAGGCGGTGGCGCTCCGCTCGGAGCGTTCACCGGCACGGCACGGCGTGGCGGATGGCATCGAGGCAGCGGGCTCCGGCCTCGGGCGCGAGCGCCACCCGTGCTCGAGTCCTGTCGCCTATGCAGACAGAATTCGTCGAGCGCTCACGAACCCGCGCTCGTCGCCGCCATCGGGCCAGGGCGCGAACCCGCGCGGCGGCCGCGCGGAGCGTCCGGCGGGGCCACCAGAGCGTGGATCCGTACCCCGGAGGGGCTATCCTTGCTCTGGCAACCATGGCCGCGACGCCCGAACAATCCGCCCCCGCATGCGCCTACGTCGTCGGCGACGACGGCCTCAGCTCGTGGAGCGAGACGTCGGCCGACGCGTGGATCGGGCTGCTCGAGACGCATCGCCGCCTCACCCGCGCGCTCGACGCCGAGCTCGAGGCCCAGCACGGCCTCAGCCTCAGCGGCCTCGAGCTGCTCGGCCGCCTCGCCGCCGCCGACGACGCGCGCCTGCGCCTCTCGACGCTCGCCACCGAGACGGGGCTGAGCCTCAGCCGCGTCTCCCGGGTCGTCGACGCGCTCGAGCGCCGTGGGCTCGTCGAGCGCCTGCCGTGCCCCGCCGACGCCCGGGCGATCAACGCGCACCTCACCGACGCCGGCCTCGCGCTCGTGCGCGAGGCGCAGGCCGCCCACTTCGCCGCCGTGCAGCGCAGCTTCTTCGACCGGCTCAGCCTGGACGAGGTCGCGACGCTCGCCGACGTCTTCGCGCGGTTCGCGCCGCGCGCGGCGAAGGCCTGCGGCGCCGGCGAGTAGCCGCGCCGCGACGCCCTCGCCGGTCCGCGCGGGCCGGACCGCCGCGCCTCAGCGCGGCGGCGCCTCGACCAGCAGCGCGTCCAGGTCGAGCCCGTCGTCCATCGCCAGCGCGATGTGGCCGTCGTCGTCGCGCGGCCACTCCTCGAACGGGCGGTCCCACGCGAGCTCGAGGTCGTTGCCGTCGGGGTCGGAGATGTAGATCGCCAGATGGGTGCCGTGGTCGGCGAGCTGGCGCAGCGGCCAGTCGACCTCCCTCAGGCGGCGCACGACGTCGGCGAGCCCGGCGCGCGTCGGGTAGTTGAAGGCGACGTGGTGCAGGCCGGCGACGCCGTCGGGCTGCGGCGGGCCGCCGGCCGACTTCCACGTGTTGAAGCCGAGGTGGTGGTGGTAGCCGCCGGCGGCGAGGAACAGGATGTCGCCCGTCGTGCCCCAGCCGGGGACGTCGCGGGCCTCGAAGACGACGTCGAAGCCGAGGACGCCGACGTAGAACTCGCGGACGCGGTCGATGTCGGACGTGCGGAGGTGGACGTGGCCGATGCGCACGCCCGGATCGATGGGCCGCGGCGCGGCGGCGCGCGGCACGATCGTGCCCTGCGGTCCGGTCGTGTCGGGGGCGCTCATGCGATCACCCGGGCGGTCTGGCTCATGGGGCTCTCCTGCTCGCTTGGGGTTGGTGTGGTCGTCGCGGCGCTACCGCGAAGGGTCTCGCCGACGACGAGGACCGCGATGCCGGACGGGTCGCGCGCCAGCAGGCCGCCGTCGCGCTCCTCGGCGGCTACGCCGAGCGCGGTGAGGCGCTCGCGCACCGCCGCGACCTCGCCGGCGTCCGCGACGACGAGCGTCCAGTGGCGCAGCCCGACCGCGTCGGCCGGGGCCGGCGGGACGCCGGCCCCGCGCCAGAGGTTGAAGCCGGCATGGTGGTGGTAGCCGCCGGCGGAGACGAAGACGGCGCTGCCGAGGTCGGTCATGACCTCGAAGCCGAGCCCATCGCGATAGAAGCTCGTCCCGGCCTCGAGGTCGGCGACGTGGAGGTGGACGTGGCCCATCTGCAGGCCCGGCGCGGCCGGCGCGGTGACGCCCTCGTGGGCGACCGTGGCCAGCAGGCCGTCGAGGTCCAGCGGCCCGGGGCCGGCGCCGTAGCCCTCGGGGCTGGAGATGTCGGGCCACTGCTCGCGCGGGAAGTCGGCCGCGAGCTCGATGCCGTTGCCGTCGGGGTCGGGCAGGTAGATGGCCTCGTGGGTGCCGTGGTCCGAGGCGCCCTGGATCGGCGTCCGCGTCGCCGCCAGGCGCAGCGCGGCGCGCCCGAGCTCCTCGCGCGTGGGGAAGAGCAGGGCGAAGTGGTACAGCCCGGCGTGGCGGCCGGCGCGGCGCGCGTCTCGGTCCTCGTGCAGGACGACGAGGTCCTCGCCGGCGGCGCCGAGCGCGGCGCTCGCGCCCTCGCGGGCGCGGACCTGGAGGCCGATCGCGCTCTCGTAGAAGGCGATCGAGCGGTCGAGGTCGGTGACGGTCAGCTCGACCGCGCCGAGGCGGGTGGCGTCGGCGAGCTGGGCGCCGGAGGTCGAGCGGGTCAGGTCCGCCCGAGTACGCCGCGTCCCAGGTCGGCCACACGTCGCGCGGCCGGTCGGCGGCCAGCTCCAGGCCGTTGCCGTCGGGGTCCGGCAGGTAGATCGCCTCGTGCGTGCCGTGGTTCGAGGCGCCCTGGATCGGCGCCCGCGCGCCGGCGATGCGCAGGGCCACGCGGGCGAGGTCCTTGCGCGTGGGGAAGAGCAGGGCGAAGTGGTACAGGCCGGCGTGCCGGCCGGC
>JAXDHC010000034.1:0-4038 GCA_034664705.1 Solirubrobacteraceae bacterium | reverse complement strand
GGCCGGACGCCCGGAGGTCGGCCGGCGCCACGCCGGTGTGCCCGAGCAGCCCGCCGACCTCGGCGACGACCGCGTTGGCGGGGCGGCCGGTGTCGAGCACGAGCACCCGCCGCCGGGCCCGTCCGAGGACGAGGGCGGCGCTCAGCCCGGCCGGGCCGCCGCCCACGACGACGGCGTCGATCGTGGGTGCGCCGACGGCGGCGCGGGCGGCCGCGGCCGCCCGGTCCCGGCGGCCGCGACGCACCTGGCGGTCGCCCCGGCGGCGCTCCAGCCGCCGCGCGGATCTCACCTGGCTCATGGCCGGGCCTCGAGCACGATGTTGATCTCCGTCTCGGCCGCGCGCCGCACGCTGCGGAAGCCGCCGCCGGCGATCACTTCGGTCAGCCGGGCCTGGCCGGCCTGGGTGCCGAGGCCCATGCGGCCGTGCTGGGACAGCGACCCGGGGGTGCAGACCAGCGTCGAGAAGCCGTAGTACAGGCGCCCGAGCGCGTGGAGGTTGTCCTCGATGCGGTCGCCGGCGAGCGGCTCGACGATCATCCAGGTCCCGTCGGCGGCGAGGGAGGCGTGGACGTGGCGCGCGGCGCCCAGCGGGTCGCCCATGTCGTGCAGCGCGTCGAAGCACGTCACGAGGTCGTAGCCGTGGCCGGGGTAGTCGTCGGCGCGCGCGACGGAGAACCGCGCCCGGTCGGCGACGCCGGCCTCGTCGGCGCGGCGGCGGGCGATGTCGATGGACTCGGCGTGGACGTCGTAGCCGTCGAACGACGCGTCGGGGAACGCCTGCGCCATGAGGATCGTCGAGAGGCCGTGGCCACAGCCGATGTCGGCCACGCGCGCGCCCGCGCGCAGCCTGGCCTCGACGCCGTCGAGCGCGGGGATCCAGTCGCCGACGAGGCGCGCCCGGTAGCCGACGCCGAAGAGCCGCTCGACGCCGTGGAACAGGCCGTGGTGGTGCTCGTGCCAGCCGACCCCGTCGCCGGTGCGGAACGCCTCGATGACGCGCTCCTCGGCCCGGATGGCCCCCGTGACGGCCTGGAAGAGACCGGCCTGGGCGAACGGGCTGTGGTCGTCGGCGAGCGCGACCGCATGCTCGGCCGGGAGCGTGTAGCGGTCGTCGGCCGGCTCGTAGAGCACGAAGCCGCCCGCGGCCTGGGCGTTGAGCCACTCGCGCACGTAGCGCTCGTGCGTCTGCGTGCGCTCGGCGAGCGTCGCGGCGCTCACGGGCTGGGAGTCGGCCATGGCGCGGTAGAGCCCGAGCTCGTCGCCGATCCGGACGAGCGCGGCGTTCATGGCGGCGCCGGCCTCGTCGACGATCTTCCCGAGGAACGCCTCGACCTTCGCTTCGTCCAGCGTGGTGGTGGCCATCGTGGTCTCCTTGGCGGGGTGGCGGGGGAGTGCGCACGCCAAGGTAGGTGCGGTCGGGGGCCGCTCGATGAGCGTTTTCTGAGGCGTTCCTGAAGCCGGCGTCAGGTGAGCGGATCGAGCCGGTAGCCGACGCCGCGCACGGTGCAGAGCGCGCGGGCGCGTGCGCCGAGCTTCTTGCGCAGCGCGCTGATGGCGACCTCGACCACGTTGCTGCCGCCGGTCCACTCATAGCCCCACACGTCGCGCAGCAGCGCCTCGCGCTGCACGGCCTGACCCTCGCGCTGCTGCAGGTAGCGCAGGACGTCGAACTCGAGCTGCGTGAGGTCGATGCGCTCGCCGTCGAACCGGAGCTCGCGCCGCACGGAGTCCACGGCGCCCGTCTCCTCGACGAGGAGCTCGCGCGCCGCGAGGTCGGCGAGCCAGCCGTCGATCGAGCCGGGGCCGTAGTCGTTGTAGAGGGAGCGCTCGGTCGCGTCGAGGCCGTGCTCGCCCGGCAGCGGCGCGTAGCCGAGGACGAGCGCGCAGTCGCCGTCCGCGCCGTCGAGGAGCGGCTCGGGCGCGTAGGCGCGTCGCAGCTCGGGACGCATGGAGAAGTACGTCCTCTTGAGGTCGAGGAGCAGGGCGGCCGTGGCCGTCGACGGCGTCATCGGCTCGCCGCGCGTGACGGCGTAGCGCAGGAACAGCACGCGGTGGCCGCGCGGCACGGGATCGCGCCGCAGGTGCTCGCGCCAGCGCGCGGCGAGCGGATCCCGGCGCATGAGCGCGGCACTGACCTGCTCGCGCTCGGCGAGGCAGCGAAAGCCCGTCACCTGGCCGTCGGCGTCGCGACTCACCGCGAACGCCTCGGGGACCGCGCGCCACCACTCCTGCAGCTGCTCCACCGACACGTTGCGGTCCCTGGCGCCGAGCTCGGCGATCGCCGGCCAGTCATCCGCGAGCGCCGGCCCGACAGACTGGTCGAGGACCATCGTCGGGAAGAAGAACCGGCGCACGACGGCGTTGTCGACGAGGAACAGCATGTCGGCCGTGTACCGCCACAGCTCGGCCGGCGGGGCGTCGCGCAGCTCGCGGCGCAGGCACGCCCATGCCGCGATCCGGTGGCGCCGGTGGGCGGCCGGGTCGGCGGCGCGCAGCACCGCCGCGGTCACCGCGTGCATGGTGTCGTGCACGATCAGCCCGTCGGCGCCGAGCTCGACGAACGGCAGGCGCCGCAGCAGCTCGAACGCCTCCCAGGGCGACTCGTCCGGCAGCATCGCCTCGAGGAGCGACAGCGTCGTGCGGCGGGTCACCGACGCCGCGCCCAGCACCCGCCGGGTGCGCGGGTCGAGCTGATCCAGGTACTGGCGGCCCACCTGCTCCACGATCACGTCGATCGCTGCGCCCTCGAGGGCGGCCGCGGGGTGGTCGCGCGGGACGGCGGCCGCGAGCTGCAGCGCGAGCGGGTGCCCGTGCGCCACCCGGTTCACCGCCGGATCCAGTCCCGCCCGGCGCAGGATCGCCTCCGCGTCGCGCGGCGGAAGGCTGCCCAGCCGCAGGGTCGCGAGCAGCTCGCCATAGCCGCGCATCCACGTCCCCGATGGGCGGGTCTGCCCGGCCAGCAGCACGCGGACGTTGGCCGGCAGGGCCGGGACGAACACTTCGCTCAACCAGCCGTCGATCAGCGCCAGCAGCTCGTACGTGTCGATCACGAGGACGACGCGGTCGGCCAGGCCGCCGAGCGCCGCGGCGGTCGCGCTCGCCGTGGCCTCGTCGAGCTCCATGGCGCCGGCCAGCGCCCCGAGGAAGCCGCTCTCGGTGGGCTCCATCGCGCGCCCGTCGAGCACCACCGCGGCGGCGCCGGCCGCCCGCGCGTCCGCGGCGAACGCCTGCAGCAGCGAGGTCTTCCCGATGCCGGCGATGCCGTGGACCACGGTCACCAGCGGGTGATCCTCGTGGACCAGGCTCAGGAGGGCCGCGCGCTCACGGTCGCGCCCGGCCAGGGCTCTCGTTCGCTCCTCGAGCAGGGATCCGAGGGTGAGGGACATGAGACGCCGGGAGAGGCTAGGCGTGGCGCCGGCGCCGCGGTAGGGGGGTCACCCGTACGCCGCGGGGCGAGCGCGCACGCGCGGACGCGGGTTGCGCTCCAGCCGGCCCGCGGGCGTAGAGTGACGGCGCTGTGCTCGGCGTCTTCGCGCTCCCGGCGGTGTTGCTGGCCCTCGCGCCGTTCCACTCCTCGGTCGCGCCGCTGCCCGAGCCGGTGCAGGCGCAGCTCAAGGCGGCCGGCGCCTGGCACCGGGGCTGTCCGGTCGCGCTGTCCGGCCTGCGGCAGCTCACGGTCACCCACCGGGGCTTCGACGGGCGCGTGCACACGGGGCAGCTCGTGGTCAACAGGAGTGCGGCGCGCCCGCTCGCGCGCGTGTTCCGCGAGCTCTACCGGCTGCACTATCCGATCCGCCACATGACCCTCGCCGACGCGTACGGGCCGAGGGGCGAGCGCCCCCGCGACGGGGACATCAGCGGCTCGTTCGAATGCCGCCAGGCGGTCCCGTCGCCGTGCACGGGCGGCCGCGGCACGGGGACGTGGTCGATGCACGCCTACGGGCTGGCCGTGGACCTGAACCCGGTCGAGAACCCCTACGTCGGGTGCGGCCAGAGCCGCGACCCTGCGGCGAGGGCGTACCGCGACCGCTCGCGTCA
>JAXDHC010000033.1:0-10689 GCA_034664705.1 Solirubrobacteraceae bacterium | reverse complement strand
TAGTCGCCGTAGCGGTCGGTGAAGAGGTTCGCCGTGGCGCCGTAGACGAGCTGGTAGCCCTTCTCGGCGACCTGCGGGAAGAAGGTCGAGACGACGCCCTTGCCCATGACGCGGCCGGTGATCGAGACCTGCTGGAAGAAGACGTACTTGATGCCCTCGGCCTCGATGCGCTGGGCGAGCGCCTGGATCTTCTCGCGGCGGCCCGGCTGGTTGCGGGCCTCCTCGAGCGTCGCCGGCGGCGGCTCGATCCGCGGACTGGCGAGCACGGTCTCCACCGTGCCGCCGAGCTGACGGCCGTTGACGCTGCCGACGGTGGTGTCCGTTGCCATCTCGTCTCCCCTCGTGGTCGTGAGCAAGCCCCTCGGTACCTGCGTCCGGCGCCTCAGAGCGCCCGGCGCCGCCGGATCATATAGGCGCTTTGAGCAAATAGGTACATTTCTTGCGCGTCGCCAAGCGTTGTACCAGTTTGTCCAAAGTCTGGCAACCACAGGCCGTGGCCGGGATAGGATGCGCGCCGTGCGGCGACCAGGCGACGAGGACGGTGGGGATGGGGCGACGGGCGCGACGGCGGCCTGACCGCGAGCCGCGCGAGCGGCTCGGGCACGAGGCGCCCGGCACGGTCCTGCGCGGGCCGCCGATCGCGGTGACGTGCGAGTGCGGCGTCAAGCACGACGCGCGGTACGGCGAGGTCTGGACGTGCGAGCAGTGCGGCCGGCGGTGGGACACGACGCAGATCCCGCGCGAGCAGTACGACGCGGTCCGCCGGACACAGCTGCGCTACCGCGCGCTGCCCGTCGCCGTCGGGATGGCCGTGGCGGGCCTCGCGGCGTTCTTCACGCTCACCGGCAACGTGTTCAGCGTCTTCTTCCTGATGCCGATCGCCCTGACGGTGTGGTTCGTCTTCCTGCGCCCGGCCCACCGCCGGCGCTACCGCCGCGCGATCGCCGACCTGCCGCGCTGGGAGCTGCGCCCGGACTGAGCCGGGCGCGCCCGGCCCCGGGACGCCTGCCGGATGGCGAGGCGCCGGGGGCGGGTCGGTCGCCCGCGGGTCGCCGTCAGGCCGACGGCACCGCGTCGGGCGCCACGCGGAACTCCGGGTGGCGCGCCTCCTCCTCGGGCGTCTGCGGGACCTCCTCGCGCAGGCGCAGTGGGATCTTGTCCTGCACGACGTGGCGGTACACGTAGAGCAGGAACGCCACGACGAGCACGAGCAGGCCGGTGCGCGTCTTGTCCCAGCCGTAGCCGTAGCCGTCGATGCCGAGGAAGCCGCCGGACCAGATGAATCCGCCGGCGATCAGCAGCACGACGTTGAACACGGCGAGCGCGGCGCCGAGCGGCACGTACCAGTTCGGCAGCCGCACCGGCCGCGGCCAGTTCGGCCGGTCGCGGCGCAGCAGGACGAAGGCCGAGAGCGCCGTGCAGGTGGCGAACACGTAGCCGATGTTGCTGACCGCGAGGATCTCCAGCACCCCCGCGAAGTACGTGATCAGGAGGATGTTGAGGATCGCGTCGACGGTCATCGCGAGGCCGGGGACGTGGAAGCGGTTCAGCACGCCGAGCTGGCGGATCGTCATGCCGTCCTTGGCGATCCCGTACAGCGCGCGCGAGCCGTCCATCGTCGCCGTGTTCATCGAGAGGACGAGCCCCGCGACGATGCACAGGATCATCACCTTGGCCAGGCCGGTGCCGACGAGTGCGTCGAACGCGTCCGCGTAGAAGGCGATGAACGTCTCGTCGCCCGCGACGGCCTGCGTGCCGAGCGTCCCGCCGAGCCCCAGCGGCAGCAGCGCGTAGACCACCGCCGAGAACATCGCGGCCGAGCGCAGCGCCTTGGGTGTGTCGCGCTCGGTGTCGTGGAACTCGGGCCCGAACGTCGCCACGACCTCGATGCCGTACGACGACCAGCACATGAAGTACAGCCACGTGAGCGCGAGGGCGATGCCACCGCCCGAGCCGATGGACCAGGTCATGTTCGCGCTCGACCAGTCGCCGGTCACGTACGGCAGGAACATCAGCACGAAGGCGGGGATGCACAGCAGCGCGCCGGTGACGTAGCCGAACCACACCGCCGGGCGGACGCCGTAGATGTTGAAGAGCCAGACCACGAGGATCAGCGCCGCGCCGATCACGATGGGCAGCGTGAGGTCGAAGCCGGCGCCGGACGCGCTCCAGTCGGAGCTCGAGAAGAACTCGGCCTGGATGAGGGTGCCGGCGACGAGGCCGTTGATCGACAGCACGACCGACCACCCGATCCAGTAGCCGAACGTCGCGACCGGGCCGATGAACGTCAGGTACTTGCGCCAGGCCTCGTGCGCGTAGAGCGCGACGCCGCCGGACTTGTTCGGGAACATGCACGCCAGCTCGGCGTGGATGTTGTTCTGCAGCGCCCCGAGGCAGATCGAGATCGTCCAGAGCAGGAACGCGCCCGTCGTGCCGAGCGCACCGATCGACGATCCGAGCGCGGCGATGAGGAAGCCGGGGTTCGCGAGTGCGACCACGAACCCGTCCCACCACGACATCGCCTTGAGGAGCTGGCGCTCCTCCACCTGGGCAGTAGCCACGCGCTTCTCCTCCTCCTCCGCCGCCCTTCCTCCCCGGATGGCGGCCAGTGAACAAATTCGCCCAGTCGTTGGACGGGGCCGTTTGTACCATGCGCCGCAAAGCGAGGTCAACCGCTCTGCTCGCTCGTACGATCCGCCGGGAGCGCCGCACCATGGCCCAGGTGAGTGGGAGCGCTCGTCGCCGTCGTCGCCGAGCGCGAGCCGGGGCCTGCCGGTGCTCGGGCCCGACCTGGGGCGGATCCACCGGCGCCGGTTCCGGGCGGTCGCGCGCCGCGTGCGCCGCGACGCGCCGCCTCGTCTGGGTCGTCGGAGGGGCGATCCGGGCGATCGACGGTGGACAGCGCGAGCCTCCTGCGGTAGAAACGCGGGAGCGCATCTGAACCAATTCGTCTAATCCCTGAGGAGGGTCCGATGCCGGAGGAGAAGAAGTGGGGCGGCGAGCCGTTCTGGGGACTGGGCTACGACTGGGATCCGAACTGGGTCCTGACCGATCGGCAGAAGGAGCTCCGCGAGACCCTCATCGGTCTCTGCGAGCAGGAGATGCGCGCGAACGCGAAGCGCTCGGACGACGAGCTGCTGTTCCCGCGGCGCAACCTGGAGCTCATGGGCGAGCACGGCTTCCTGTCGCTCACCGTGCCGGAGGAGTACGGCGGCCTGGGAGAGAACCACGTGGCCTTCAGCATGGTCTGCGAGACCATCGCCCGCTACGGCTGCGCCTCGACCGCCATGTGTTACGTCATGCACATGGCCGCGGTCAACACGATCATGCTGCGGCCGACGCCGGAGCTCATCGAGAAGTACATCCGCCCGCTCAACAGCGGCAAGCTCGGGACGCTGTCCTACTCCGACCCGGAGACCGGCTCGCACTTCTGGTACCCGTTCTCCTCGGGCGCGGAGCGGTCCAACGGCGGCTTCAAGGTCCGCAAGAAGGCGTCGTGGACGACGTCGGGCGGCTTTGCCGACTTCTACGTCATCCAGACGACGTCGCCGGACTTCTCCGGCTACGACGACCTGTCGGTCTTCGTCGTGGACAAGGACGAGGTCCAGTCGCATCCGTCGCTCTGGGACGCCCTCGGCCTGCGCGGCAACCAGTCGGGCCCGATCGAGATCGACAACGTCGAGGTCCCCGGCGACCAGATCGTCGGGCCCGTGGGCGACGGCGCCGCGTCCAACGACGAGGCCGTCGACCCGTGGTTCCTCGTCGGGTCCTCCTCGGTGTGGAACGGGATCGTGCTCGGCGCGATCGACATCGCCAAGCGCCACACGACCCGCAAGCGCCACGTCGACGTGGGGATGCGCGTGGCCGACTACCCGACGATCCAGGACTACGTCGGCGAGGCGGTCATGGACACGAACGCGTGCCGCCTGTTCGTCCTCTCCGTCGCGCAGGCGATGGACAAGGCCACCGACGACAACACCAGGCAGCTGGCGCCGGGCGAGTTCGCCCGCGCGGACTACCTGCACTGGGCGTGGCAGATCAAGTTCGAGGCGGCCAAGAACACCGCCCACCACGTGGACAAGATGCTCCACGCCTGCGGCGGCAGCGGCTACAAGCGCGACATGGAGCTCGAGCGCTACGTCCGCGACGCGAAGGCCGGCTGGGTGATGGGGCCGACGAACGAGGTCCTGCGCCAGTTCGTCGGCAAGGCGGTCCTGCTCGGCTTCGACGCGCTCGACTACTGGAACCAGACGTACAACCGCCGCGTGGTCGAGAACGAGGTCAAGAAGCTCGACGCGGGCGCCAAGCGCGAGCTCGCCGAGCAGCTCCTCGCCCAGGCGGAGAAGGACGAGGCCGGGCAGCCGAAGGCCGCCACAGCCTGAGCCATGGCCGTCGCGCTGCACCGCCCGACGCTGATCACCCCAGGGCTCCGGCCCGTCGACCCGCGCCTGCAGTCGTGGTGGGTGCGGCCCGGGGGCGCCACGGTCGTCCGCGTCGCGCCGGGCGACCGGCTCACGATCCGCGATCCCGACGGCGGCCAGCCCGCCGAGGTCACGGTGCTCGACCAGGAGGGCGGCGACGACGCCGCCGCCCTCGGCGCCCGCGCCGACGCGCCCGCGAGCGTGCTCCGGGCGGCGCTCGCCGGCGGGCGCGCGGAGCCGTTCCTGGCCGAGCTGCATCGCCGCGGGCTCGCGCCCGCGGACGCGCGCGCGATCGTGCTGTTCGCCCCGGACTCGCCGCCGGGGGCGGCGGAGACCTTCGCCACCGAGCGCGAGGCGACGGTCGTCGTCGCCGCGCCGGGGGACCGGGTGCTCGCCGGCGGGTGGCCGGCGTCGGCCCTCGTGGTGGAGATCGTGCGGGCCGAGCCGCCCGCGGTCCTCGAGGGCCACGTGCCCGAGCCGCTGGCCGAGCCGCGCCTGGACTTCCGCGTCGACAAGGCCAGCGCCCTGAGCTACGAGGTCCGCAAGGGCGAGTACATCCAGATCGTCGACGTGCGCGGCCGGCAGTGCTCGGACTTCCTGGCCTTCAACGCGCACAAGCTGCAGGCGGGCGTCGAGCGCGGCCTCGACGCGCAGGTCACGCGCACGCTGATGGGCTCGGCGTACCCGACGGTCGGCCTGCACTCGAAGTACTTCGACCTCGACATGGACCCGCTGTGCCAGATCGTGCAGGACACGGTCGGGCGCCACGACTCCTTCGCGCTCGCGTGCACCCGCAAGTACTACGACGACATGGGCTACTTCGGGCACATCAACTGCACGGAGAACTTCAACGCCCAGCTCAGCGAGTTCGCGATCGCGCCGCGCATGGGGTGGGAGGCGCTGAACTTCTTCTACAACACCGGCTTCGACTCGGACCTGCTGCTCATGTCCGACGAGCCGTGGTCGCGCCCCGGCGACTACGTGCTGCTGCGCGCGCTCGACGACCTGGTCTGCGCGTCCTCGGCGTGCCCCGACGACATCGACCCGGCCAACGGCTGGGAGATCACCGACGTCCACGTCCGCGTCTACGCACCGGAGAACCGATTCTCGATGGCCATCGCCCACCGTGTCACCCCGGACGCCGACCCCGTCATGACCAAGGAGACCGGCTTCCACGCGCGCTGGTCGCAGCTGACGCGCAACATCACCGAGTACCGCGGCTACTGGCTGCCGACGTGCTTCACCAACGAGGGCGCGATCGCCGAGTACTGGGCCTGCCGTGAGGCGGCGGTGATCATGGACCTCTCGCCGCTGCGCAAGTGGGAGGTGCTCGGGCCCGACGCCGAGGTGCTCGTCCAGCACGCGATCACGCGCGACGTGCGGCGCTTGGCCACCGGGCAGGTCGTCTACACCGCGGTGTGCAACGACACCGGCGGCATGATCGACGACGCCACCGTCTTCCGCATGGGCGACGACAAGTTCCGCTTCGTCGGCGGCGACGAGTACAGCGGCGTGCACCTCAAGGCGCTCGCCGACCGCCTCGGGTTGCGCGTGTGGGTCAAGCCGTCGACCGATCAGCTGCACAACGTCGCCGTGCAGGGCCCGAACAGCCGGGAGATCCTCAAGCAGATCGTGTGGGCGCCGGCGCACCAGCCGGCGCTCGAGGAGCTCAAGTGGTTCCGCTTCCTCGTCGGGCGCATCGGCGACTACGACGGCATCCCGATCATGGTGTCGCGCACGGGCTACAGCGGCGAGCTCGGCTATGAGGTCTTCTGCCACCCCGACGACGCGCCGGCGGTGTGGGACGCGATCTGGGAGGCGGGGGAGGGCCACGGGCTCAAGCCGCTCGGCCTCGACGCGCTCGACATGCTGCGCATCGAGTCCGGCCTCGTCTTTGCCGGCTACGAGTTCGACGACCAGGTCGACCCCTTCGAGGCGGGGATCGGCTTCGCGGTGAAGCTCGACACCGACGAGGACTTCGTCGGCAAGGACGCGCTGATCGAGCGCAGCGCGCACCCGCAGCGCACGCTGGTCGGTCTCGAGCTGGCGGGCAACGAGCCGGCGCAGCACGGCGACTGCGTCCACGTCGGGCGCTCCCAGGTCGGCGTCGTCACGTCGGGCACCAAGAGCCCGCTGCTGCGCAAGAACATCGCGCTGTGCCGGATGGCGGTGCAGTACGCCGAGATCGGTACCGAGGTGGAGGTCGGCAAGCTCGACGGCCACCAGAAGCGGATCCCCGCGCAGGTCGTGCGGTTTCCGTTCTACGACCCGGAGAAGAAGCGCCCGCGGTCCTGAGGGCGGCGGCGAGGCGGCCCGGCGGTCGGTCCGACCCGCTGCTGTGCGCGAAGCCACACGCACGCGCCCGGCCGGCGCGGTAGCGTCCCGATGACCTGCTCAGCGAGCATGGAAGGGACGTCGGGAGATGCCCACGCGCGCACGGTCGAGGGAGGTCGCCCCCGGCGACAGGCGGGAGCGCAGGCGATTCATCGCGCTCGAGCGTGAGCTGGTCGGCGGCGATCCCCTTTTCGTGTCGGAGATCGACGCCGACGTGGACAAGCGGCTCCGCGGGCGCTCCGCGTTCTGGGAGGAGACCGAGCACACGCTCCTCGTGGCGTCGGAGGGACGCGACGTGGCGCGCTGTGCCCCCATGGTCAACCGCCGCTGGCAGCGCGGCGGTCGCGACGACGTCGGCTTCATCGGGTACTTCGCCGCCGCCCCCGGCGCGGACGCCGCGGTCGGCGAGATGCTCGAGGCGGCCGAGCGGTGGCTCGCGGAGCGCGGCGTCCAGCGGGTGATCGCGCCCTTCAGCGGCGACGCGTTTCACGGCTTCGCGACGCAGGTCGACGCGTTCGACGAGCAGCCGCTGTTCCCGCTGCTCTGGCAGCCGCCGTACTACCCCGCGCTCTTCGAGGCCGCCGGCTATCGCGCCGCACACCCGTTCTGGATCTACGAGATCGACTTCGCCTCCGAGCGCTACCGGACGGTCGCCCGTCGCGCGACCGAGGACGCCCGCTGCGCCGTCCGCCCGTTCGACACGAAGCGGTGGGCCGGCGAGCTCGAGACGCTCCGGCGCCTGCAGAACGAGACCTTCCGCCAGGAGTGGGAGTTCCACGCGATGACGGCGGGCGAGTACACCGAGTTCTTCGCGGACCTCAAGCACGTGTTCGACGAGCGGCAGCTGCTCTTCGCCGAGGTCGACGGCGAAGCGGTCGGCTTCTGCTGGGGGCTGCCGGACTGGACGCCGCTGCTGCGCTCGTTCAAGGGCAGGATGGGGCCGGCGCAGATCGCGCGGTTCATGCTGCGGGCGAAGCGCTTCGACCGCGCGGGGCTGATCATGATCGGCGTCCTCGAGTCGCAGCGTGGCCGGCACATCGGCCAGACGCTCGCGGCGACGCTCTACGGCTACTACGAGGAGCGCGGGCTCGACAGCGCGTTCTACGAGCTCGTCAACGAGGACAACCTCGCGTCGCGCCGCTTCGCCGAGTCGTTCGGCGGACGCGGGCGCAACGTGTACACGGCCTACGAGAAGTCGCTGGGCTGAGACCCGGCGTCCGGGCGACCCGGCGGCGCTCAGTCGGCGCCGCTGCCCAGCCGCTCGTAGCGCCCGCCGTGGAACAGCAGCGGGGCGCCGGCGCCGGTGTGGGCGTACTCGACCTGGCCGAGGAACAGCGAGTGGTCGCCGCCCCAGTAGGAGCGCACGACCTTGGACACGAAGCCGGCGAGCGCGCCGTCGACGAGCGGGGTGTCGTGGATGAGGTCGAAGCGCGGCTCGGGGGTGTCGGCGCTCACCCGGCCGGCGAAGCGGTCGGAGAGCGCGCTCTGGCTCTCGCACAGGACGCTGACGCCGTAGGTCGAGCCCTCGTGGAGCAGGCCGCACATCTTCGTGCGGCGGTCGACCGAGATGAGGACGAGCGGAGGCTCGAGGGAGACCGACATGAACGCGTTGGCCGTCATGCCGTGCACCTGCTCGCCGACGCGCGTGGTGATGATCGTGACGCCGGTGGCGAAGAGGCCGAGCGTGCGGCGCAGCGCGACGCTCGGGTCGTCGCCCTCGATCTCGAGGCCCGGGCCGGGAGGGGCGTCGTCGAAGGGCGTCTCGCCGATGCCCTCGGGCCCGCCCCAGACGGCGACGTTGCTGAGCGGGAGGTTGAACTCGTTCGGCTTCGACGTCAGCTGCGCGCTCATGATTGGACAAATTGATACAGGACGGGCCCGCGCAAGTCGAGCCGGGCGTCCGCGCGGGCCGCTGGCCGGACGGCCGCGTTCGCGCTAGGGTCTCCGCCCCCATGCCCCGCCCCATCGTCCTCGGTGTGGTGGGCGACTCGGGAGCGGGAAAGACCACGCTCACCCGCGGTCTGGTCCGCGTACTGGGCGACGGGAACGTCGCCCACCTGAGCGCCGACGACTACCACCGCTTCGACCGCAACGAGCGGCACAGCCTCGGCGTGACGCCACTCGATCCGGACGCCAACTACCTGGACATCCTCACGCAGCACCTGCGCCACCTCCGGCGCGGGGAGGCGGTGCTCAAGCCGACGTACGACCACCGCAGCGGGCTGCTCGGCCCGCCGGTCCATCTGCGCCCGGCCCACTACCTCATCGTCGAGGGGCTGCTCGGCTTCCACACCGAGACGCTGCGCTCGGCGCACGACGTGCGCGTGTTCCTCGCGCCGCCGGAGGAGCTGCGGCGCGCGTGGAAGCTCAAGCGCGACTGCACGCGGCGCGGCTACACGACCGACCAGGTCCTGTGGGAGCTCGACCATCGCGAGCGCGACGCCGAGGCCTACATCCGCCCGCAGCAGTCGCACGCCGACATCGTCGTCAGCTTCCGCGCGCCCGACAACGGCGACCCCACGCACCTCGACGCCGAGGTCGTGCTCCGCGACACGCTGCCGCACCCGGACCTCGCGCCGCTCGTGGAGGACGGCGACGACGGCCCGTCGCTCGAACGCCACGAGCGCGAGCTGCTGCTGCGCATCCCCGGCGACATCGATCCCGAGCACGCGGCGCTCATCGAGGCGGCCGTCTGGGACCGCATGAGCTTCGCCAGCCACCTGCGCGTCCGGCGCCTCGGCGAGTTCACCGTCGGCACGGACCTGCTGCACTCGGACTCCCTCGCGCTGGTCCAGGCGATCCTGCTCTACCACCTCGTCACGGCCCGCGCGGCGCTCGCGGTGGCGGGCCCGCCGCCGCGGCGCGAGCCGGTCCGCGCGACGGGCGCCGACAGCGCGCTGCACGCGTAGCGCGGGGCGCTCGCGGCGGCGGTTGCCGACCGGACCGGGCGCCTCGCGCGCCATAAGCGTCCCTATATGCTTCGCCATCGTCCTATGGCCGTCACTCTCACACAGCTGGTCGCCTTCCTGGCCGTCGTGCGGCGCGGTTCGGTGACGGCCGCCGCCGAGGAGCTCGTCGTCACGCAGCCGTCCGTGTCGGCGGCCGTCGCCGCCCTGGAGCGCGAGCTTGGCGTTGCGCTGACCGAGCGCTCCGGGCGGACACTGCGCCCGACGCCGGCCGGCGCCGCCTACGCGCCGTACGCCGCCGACGTCCTGGGCCTGCTCGACCAGGGCGGCCGCGCCGCCCGCGAGGCCGCCGAGCGCGGCCGCCGCACGCTGCGCATCAGCGCCGTCACCACCGCGGGCGAGTTCCTGCTCCCGCCGCTCATCCAGGGCTTCCGCGAGCGCCATCCGGACCTCGAGATCAGCCTCGACGTCGGCAACCGCGCCGACGTCTTCCAGCGCCTCGCCGACCACGAGGTCGACGTCGCCATCACCGGCCGCGTGCCGGAGGACGGGCGGCTCGTCGGCCGCGCGTTCATGGACAACGAGTGGGTGCTGATCACCGCGCCGGGCGACGCGCTCGCCAAGCGCCGGTGGGTGGCGATGGAGGAGCTGACGACCCGCCCGTGGCTGGTCCGCGAGCCGGGCTCCGGGACGCGCACCCTCTGCGAGGAGTACCTCACCGCCCACGGCATCCAGCCGCGCCTGCTCACCCTCGGCTCCAACGGCGCGATCAAGCAGGCGGCGCGCGTCGGCCTGGGCATCGCGCTGCAGTCGCGGGCGGCGGTCGAGCTCGAGCTCAGCCTCGGCCTGCTCGGCACGATCCGCCCGCGCGGCGGGCTGCCGCACCGCTCCTGGTACGTCGTGCGCGCCGCGACCGGCCCGGTCCGCGACGTCGTCGACCACTTCATGGCCTACGTCGACTCGCCCGCCGCGCAGCACGCGCTCTCGCGGGCGCGCGACGCGGGCGGCGCCGAGACCGGCGCGGCCGC
>JAXDHC010000032.1:0-5541 GCA_034664705.1 Solirubrobacteraceae bacterium | reverse complement strand
CCCTCCGCGATGAGCACCTCGCCGTGCCCTGGCTTCATGCGCAGGAACTTCATGGTCACCGCGATTATGTCAAAGCCGCCGAGCCGTCAGGCGCCGTCGCGGGCCAGCCCGAGGACGTCCACCGGCCCCGCGCCCCGGCCGATCTGGCGCAGCCCGTCGCGCACCGCCTCGGAGGCGACCCGCTTGGCCTCCCGCGCCGCCGTCACGAGGTCCTCGCCGATGGCCAGCCGCGCCGCCAGCGTCGCCGAGTGCGTGCACCCGGAGCCGTGCGCGGCGCCGTCCGCGTAGCGCTCCCCGGCGATCTCCACGATCTCCCGCCCGTCGAAGAGGACGTCGACGGCCCGCTCGCGATGCCCGCCGGTCACCACGACCGCGCGCGGTCCCAGCGCATGCACCGCGCGCGCGAGACCCTCGACGTCGCGCGCCTCGTCGCCGGCCAGCACGCGCGCTTCGGGCAGGTTGGGCGTCACCACCGTCGCGCGCGCGATCACGAGGTCGACCAGCGCCCGCTGCGCATCGATCTCGAGCAGCCGCGCGCCCGACTCGGCGACCATGACGGGGTCGACGACGACCGGCGTGCCGGCGGGCAGCAGGTCGAGCGCCTCCCCCACCGCCTCCGCGGTCGCGACCGATCCCAGCATCCCGATCTTCACGGCGTCGACGCCGATGTCGTCGACGACGGCGCGGACCTGCCCGACGATCATCGCCGGCGAGACCGCCTCGACGGCCGTCACGGCCACGGTGTTCTGCGCGGTGATCGCCGTGATCGCCGTCGTGCCGTGCACGCGGGCACGGGCGAACGCCTTCAGGTCAGCCTGGATGCCCGCGCCTCCGCCGGAGTCCGATCCGGCGATCGAGAGGCAGACGGGGATGCGTCGGGGCTTCGCTGGCACGGCGGCGAAGGATAGGCGGGCCGCCGTCGCGCGCGCCCGCGCCGCGCCGGCGCCGCCGCCCACCCTCACCATCGCGGCACCACCACGTAGCGCCCGCCGGCGACGCGCCGCAGATGCCCGAGCAGCTCGAGCTCCGTGAGCGCGGCGAGGGTTCCGTGCGCCTGGTCGGGTGCGCCGGCCAGCGCCGCGAGGGTGTCGCGACCGTCGGCGACGGCACGCAGCAGCGACGCCAGGCGCGGCTCGAGCCCGGCGGCCGGATCGGGCCCCACCGCGTGGTCCACGCCGACGACGGCGTCGAGCACGTCGCGGGTGTCCCGCACGAGCGTGGCGCCGTCGCGCAGCAGCGCGTTCGTCCCGCGCGCGCGCCAGGACGTCACCGGGCCGGGGACGGCGCCGATCTCGCGGCCGAGGTCGGCGGCGATCTCGGCCGTGATCAGCGACCCCGATCGCTCGGCGGCTTCGACGACGACGGTCGTCTGCGCCAGCGCGGCGATGATCCGGTTGCGCGCCGGGAAGCACCACTTGAACGGCGCGAAGCCCGGCGGCATCTCGGAGACCACGCAGCCGTGCTCGAGGATCCGCCGGTAGAGCCCGCGCTTGCTCGCCGGATACGGCACGTCGGCGCCGCCGGCGAGCACGGCGAGCGTCGGCGCCGCGCTGTCGAGCGCGCCGCTGTGCGCCGCGCTGTCGATGCCGAGCGCCATTCCGCTGACGACCCCGATGCCCGCGGCGCCGAGGCCACGCCCGAGCGCGCGGGCCACCTCGTTGCCCTCCGCCGACGCGCGGCGGGTGCCGACGATGGCCACGGCGCTCGCGCCGTCGTCGGTCGTCCCGCCCGCCAGCCGGGTCAGGCGAGCCGGCCCGTCGCGATCGGCGGCGACGAAGAGCGCCGCGGGCGCGTCGGGCAGGTCGTGCAGGCGCGCCGGATAGCCCTCGGCGTGCCGGCACACGGCCGCCAGGCCGGCGGCGGCGGCCGCGGCGCGCAGCGCCGCGGCGTCCACGCGCTCGAGCTCGTCGGCGAGGTGCGGCCCCGTCCAGCGGCCGAGCGCCGCCACGAGGCGCTCGTCGCTCAGCGCGAGGATCTCGCGCAGCCCGCGCTTGTCGCGCCGCGCCGTCTCGATCGCGCCGGCCACGCGCGCGACCAGCCACGTGCGGCGCAGGCACGCGTCGCAGGCCGCGCCGGTCATGCCGCGGCTCCGTCGGCGAGCTCGTGGTCGTGGCGGTACCCGAGCGCGGTGATCACGTGGTCGCGCTCGACGCGCTCGGCCTCGGCGAGGTCGGCGACGGTACGCGCCACGCGCAGGGCGCGGTCGCGTCCGCGCGCGCTCAGCCGCCCGCGCCGGTATGCGTCCAGCAGCGTGCGCTCGGCCTCGGCGGTCGGGTTGACGTGGCTGCGCATGAGCGCGGCGTCGAGGTGGGCGTTGCAGATGACCGTGGTGCCGCGGAGGCGCCGCGCCTGGCGCTCGCGCGCGTCGACGACGCGTTCGCGCTCCGCGACCGACGTGGTCGCCGCGCCGCCGGCGAGGTCGCCGGCGGGCGGGCGCTGGAGGGTGAGGACGAGGTCGAGCCGGTCCAGGAGCGGGCCGCTCAGCCGGCGGTGATGGCGGGCCAGATCCGCGTCGGTGCAGCGGCAGCGCGGGCTGGGAGCGTGGCCGCACGGGCACGGGTTCGTCGCCGCGACGAGCATGAAGCGCGTCGGGAAGATCGCGGTCCGCTGGCCGCGAACCACGACGACGCGCCCGTCCTCGAGGGGCTGGCGCAGGGCCTCGAGCGTCGGGCGCGGGAACTCCGAGAGCTCGTCGAGGAACAGCACGCCGTTGTGGGCGAGCGTCGCCTCCCCGGGCGCCGGTCGTGCGCCGCCGCCGACGAGACCCGACGCCGAGACCTGGTGGTGCGGCGCCCGGAACGGGCGCTCGCGGATCAGGTCTCCGCCGTCATGGAGGCCGGCGATGCTGTGGATGCGCGTGACCTCGAGCGCCTCCGCGCCGGTCAGCGGCGGCAGGATCGACGGCAGGCGCCGCGCGAGCATCGTCTTGCCCACGCCGGGCGGCCCCGACAGCAGCAGGTTGTGGGCTCCGGCCGCGGCGATCGTGAGCGCGGCGATCGCGTCGGCGTGGCCGCGGACGTCGGAGAGGTCCGCGGCGTCCCGCGCGGGCGTCAGCGCGGCCACGGGCGGCTCGGGCGGCGGCGGCGGGTCTCCCCCGCGCAGGACCTCGGCGACCTCGGCCAGCGAGCGGGCGCCGACCACGTCGAGGCCCTCGACGAGCGCGGCCTCCGCCGCGCGCTCACGCGGCACGACGAGGCCGTGGAGGCCGGCGCGGACGGTGCCCTCCGCGACGGCGAGGACCCCGCGACACGGTCGCAGCTGGCCGCCGAGCGAGAGCTCGCCGAAGACGGCGAAGCGCTCGAGGGCCTCGGCCGGCAGCTGCCCGCTCGCGGCGAGCACGGCGGCGGCGATGGCGAGATCGAAGCCCGGCCCGGTCTTGCGCAGGTAGGCCGGCGCGAGGTTGACGGTGACCCGGCGGGCGGGGAACTCGAAGCCCGAGTTCAGGATCGCCGCGTGGACCCGCTCGCGGGCCTCACAGACGGCGCGATCGCCGAGGCCGACGATCGTGAAGGTCGGCAGACCGGCGCGAAGATCGACCTCGACGGTGACGCGCCGGGGGTCGAGTCCCGCGATGGCGAAGGTGGTGACATGAGCGAGCACGACGGCCACGCTAGGCGGGGCGGTGTCACGGCGGAACCGCGCATCTGTGACGACTTCGTGCCAGCTGCCAGGCGCCGCGGCGGTGCTCCGCAGGGGCTGCGCAGAATCGGTGCAGACGCCGTGTCCGCTGTCACGCGACGCCGCCTAGCGTGCCCATCCATGGCCGCCGATCCCCGACAGCACCTCGGCCGCGCAGGCGAAGACCTGGCGCTGGCCCACCTCGAGCGCCTCGGCTACGAGCTGGTGGTCCGCAACCACCGCACGCGCTGGGGCGAGATCGACCTCATCGTGCATGACGGCGACACGCTCGTCTTCGTCGAGGTCAAGACGCGCCGCGCGACGGGATCGGGACGCGGGCCGTGGGAGGCGCTTCACGAGCGCAAGCGCACGCAGGTCCGCCGCATGGCCGCGGCCTATCTCGCCGAGGTCCTGGACCGCCCGCGGGCGTCGCACCTGCGCTTCGACGCGATCGGCGTGGTCATCGATCCCCACGGCCGCCTCGTGCGCCTCGACCATCTCGAGGCGGCGTTCTGATGGATCCGGCCGCGGGGCGCCCGCTCCGAGCGCAGAGCGAGCGCCGTCCGCTGCCGGTCGCGTCAGGCGACGGCCGGCGTGACCGCGGGCCGGCCGTCGTAGATCTTGCGGTGCGGGTCCTCCATGTTCGCCTGGCGGATCTTCTCGATGTCGCCGTGGAAGTCGCCCTTTCCGGTCGGGTCGGTCATCGCCAGCGACGCCAGCTCGAACAGGCACAGCGCCACGTGCGGGACCCACTGCTTCCGGCCTTCCTTGTACTGCCGGGTCACGAACGGCGTCGCCGCGAGGGCGAGCGCTCCGATGGCGTCGATCGCCAGGTGGGCCCGGAAGGGCAGGATCTTCACGATGCCGAGTGGATAGTCGGTGATCGTGCTGTAGCCGGCGTGGATCGTCGCGGCCGTGCGGATCTGGCGCGCCGAGCGCGTGCCCTCGATGTCGGCGACCTTCGGGAACGCCGTCAGCAGGAAGGCGCCGACGGAGTAGTCGGTGACGCCGTGCAGCGTCGAGTCGATCGGCCTGGGAGGCATGGGCATCCTTCGGGGCTCCTTTCAGGGCTTGAGGACGACCTTCACGCACTCGTCCTGCTTGTGCTTGAAGGTCTCGTAGGCATCGGGGGCCAGGCCGAGCTCGAGGCGGTGCGTGACGACGAAGCTCGGGTCGATCTCGCCGTTGCGCACGCGCTCGTAGAGCGGCTTGATGTAGCGGTGCACGTGGCACTGGCCCGTCTTGATGCTCAGGCCCTTGTTCATGAGCGCCCCGGCCGGGAACTTGTCCATGAGCCCGCCGTAGACGCCGATGATCGAGACGATGCCGCCCGGCCGGCACGCGAGGATGGCGTCGCGGAGCGCGTGGCCGCGGTCGGTCTCCGAGCGGCCGGCCTGCTTGACGCGCTCGGCGGCGTGCAGGGCGCCGTGGCCGTGCGTGGCTTCCATGCCGACGGCGTCGATGACCGCGTCCGGGCCGCGCCCGCCGGTCATCACCTTCAGCTGCTCGACGACGTCGGCGTCGTCGTTGAAGTTGATGACGTCCGTCGCGCCGGCCTTGTTCTTCGCCATCTCCAGCCGGTAGTCGTAGCCGTCGATCGCGATGACGCGCTCGGCGCCGAGCATGACGGCGCTGGCGATCGCGAACTGCCCCACCGGGCCGGCGCCGAACACGGCGATGACCTCGCCGCCCTGGATCTCGCAGAACTCGGCGCCCATGAAGCCCGTCGGGAAGATGTCCGACAGGAAGAGCACCTGCTCGTCGGTCAGGTCGTCCTCGATCTTCAGCGGACCCACGTCGGCGAACGGGACGCGGGCGTACTCGGCCTGGCCGCCGGCGTAGCCGCCGGTGATGTGCGAGTAGCCGAAGATCCCCGCGGCCGGCAGGCCGAAGAGCTTCTCGGCGATGCCGGCGTCGGGGTTG
>JAXDHC010000031.1:0-7349 GCA_034664705.1 Solirubrobacteraceae bacterium | reverse complement strand
GGCCAAGCCCGGCGGCGTGCTCGAGCGCACCGGGCAGACCGAGGCGGCCGTCGACCTCGCCCGCCTGGCCGGGCTGAACCCGTCGGGCGTCATCTGCGAGGTGATGAACGACGACGGCACGATGGCGCGCGTCTCGGACCTCGTCCCGTACTGCGAGCGCCACGGGCTGAAGATGATCACGATCGCCGATCTCATCGCCTACCGGCGGGTGCACGACCGCCTCGTCGAGCGGGTCGTCGAGACCCGGCTGCCGACGGCCTTCGGCGACTTCCAGGTGTTCGGCTACCGCTCGCTCGTCGACGACAAGCACCACGTCGCGCTCGTCAAGGGCGACGTCGAGGGCCTCGACGACGTGCTCGTCCGCGTGCACTCCGAGTGCCTGACCGGCGACGTCTTCCACTCGCTGCGCTGCGACTGCGGCGAGCAGCTCGAGTCGGCGCTCGCGACGATCGAGAACGAGGGCCGCGGGGTCCTGCTCTACCTCTCGCAGGAGGGGCGCGGGATCGGGCTGCTGAACAAGCTGCGCGCCTACAAGCTCCAGGAGGAGGGCCTCGACACCGTCGACGCGAACCTCCGCCTCGGCCTGCCCGCCGACCTGCGCGACTACGGCATCGGCGCGCAGATCCTCGTGGACCTCGGGCTGTCGAGCATCCGGATCCTCACGAACAACCCGAAGAAGATCCGCGGCCTGGAGGGCTACGGCCTCAGCGTCACCGCGCAGATCCCGATCCAGCACACGCCGAACCCGCACAACGAGGGCTACCTGCGCGCGAAGGCCGAGCGCATGGGGCACACCCTGCACCACCAGGGCCTGAACCTCGACGAGGAGCTCATCCACTCAGAGCATGAGCGCGACGCCGAGCGTCACGCCGCCGCGGAGCGCGAGGCCGAGCGCGAGGCCTCGTGAGGTTCGCGATCGCCGTCGGGCGCTTCTACGAGGACCTCGCCGAGCGGCTCGTCGCCGGCGCGCAGGGCGCGTTCGGCGAGGCGGGCGCGGGGGAGGCCGACGTCTTCGACGTCCCCGGCGCGTTCGAGCTCCCGCTGGCGGCGAAGCTGTGCGCGGACACCGGCCGCTACGACGGCGTGGCGTGCCTCGGCGCGGTCATCCGCGGCGAGACCGACCACTACGACTACGTCTGCGCGGAGGCGGCGCGCGGCATCCAGGACGTCCAGCTGCGCACCGGCGTGCCGTGCGCCTTCGGCGTGCTCACAGTCGACACGATGGAGCAGGCCCTCGCCCGCAGCGGCGGCGGCAAGCGCGACTCGGGACGTCACGCCGCCGAGGCCGTCCTCACGCTGGCCCGGTTGCGCGAGCAGCTGCGCTAGCCGGGTTCGCGGGCCCACGCAGTCGCCGGCCGCGTTCGCTGATCGCCACGTCGCTGGGACGTGCCGCGGGCAGCGGGTACGCTTGCGGACGTGACGAAGGAGATCGTCGCGATCGCACTCACCCTCTTCGTCCACGTGGTCGGCCTCGTGGCGCTCATCTGGGCGCTCGTGCTCAACGAGGAGGAGCGCCCGGACTGGCGCGACTGGTGGCCGGGCGGCGACGACGACATGCCGCTCGATCCGTCCCCGGCGCCGAGCCGCGGCGGCCTGCCGCTCGCGGATGCGCTGCCGAGCGCGGTGCGCCTGCGTGAGCCGGCGCGCGTGGGCGACGGCTATGCGAAGCCGGCGCGTCGCCCGGCGCATCCGCCGGAGCGGGCGCCCGAGCGCGTGCCGCAGCCGCGCTGAGCGGCGCGTCCCCCCGAACGCGCCGCCACCCCCATCGCGCGCAAGCTCAGATCAGCGGCCGCTGCGCGCGGTGCCGGACGTCGCGGCGTTCTTGGCGCTGTTCGTCCCGCCGTGCGCGGAGCCGCGCTTCTGCTCTGTGACCTTTGGCGTAAGCATGTGACACCTCCCGCTCCGATCATCGGCGCGTCCGCGGGGTGCTTGATGGGTCGAACGCGCAGACTTCGGGGTGAGGGCGCCTCCCCCGATCGGGGGAGGCAAGCCTTCCGCTCCGGTGGCCGCGGGGTCCGCGGCGGCGCGGTCGCCGGCTCAGTCGTCGCCGGAGCGGCGGTCGCCGCGCCCGGCCCTGTCGCGCTGCGCGCCGGCGCCGCCGGTGCCCGCGGAGCGGCGGGCGAGGGCCAGCTCGCGCTGCACCACGCCGCGCTTGTAGTCGCTGACCTGCAGGCGCTCCTCGAGCAGCGGGACGGCCTCGGCCGGGCGGCCGGTCAGGCGCAGCGCGTTGGCGAGGTTGAAGAGCGCGAAGGCGTAGTCGATCTCGCCCGTGCGACCCTGATCGCGGAATCCGGCGACGGACTTCTGCAGCGGATCGACGGCGGATCCCGCGTTGCCCTGCTGCAGCAGCGCGAACCCGCGGTCGTTGTCGGCCTTGGGATCGGCCGACGGCGCCGCGGCCTGGCTGCTCGTCTGCTGCTGCGTCGGCGCGGTCTCCTGGGCCGTGCTCGCGCCCTGCGCGGTCTGGCTGCTCTGGGCGGTCTGGGCGCTCTGCGTGCTCTGCGTGCGGCGGCGCTCGCTCGACGTCGACGTGCCGGTGCGCTCGCGGGCGGTCGTGCGCTCGGCGGTGGCGCCGCCGCCCGAGCCGGTGAGCGCGATGGCCGCCACGGCGCCGGCGACGAGGGCGAGCGCGGCGAGCGCCGCGGCGGCGGCCAGCCAGGAGCGGCGCCGCGGGCCCGTGGGGGCGGCCGGGGGCGGACCGGGCGGCGGGGTGGGGGTGCGCGGCGCGCGCGCCTCGGTCGCCGGGTGCGGCGCGGGGGCGACGCGGGGCCCGACACGCCGCGTGGGCGCCGTCGGCGGCTCGGCGACGGCGGTGGCGTCGTCGCCCAGCGCCTCCTCGAGAAGGTCGACGAGCGCGGCCGCCGTCGCGGGGCGATCCTCGGGCTCCTTGGCCATGCCGCGGTGCAGGACGGCGTCGACGGCCTCGGGCAGGCCCTCGGCGGCGGCGCTCGCGGCGGGCACGGTCGCCTCGACGTGGGCGCGGGCCTGGGCGGCGGGATGGTCCGCGGTGAACGGGCGGGTGCCGGTGAGCAGCTCGAACGCGACGACGGTGAGGGCGTAGCGGTCGCTGGCGGCCGTCGCGGGCAGCCCGCGCGCCTGCTCGGGGGAGAGGTACGCGGCGGTCCCGAGGACCTGGCCGGTCTGCGTGACGGACACCTCGCTGGCCACGGTGGCGATGCCGAAGTCGCCGACGGCGAGGCGGCCGCGCACGTCGAGCAGCAGGTTGGCGGGCTTGACGTCGCGGTGCACGACGTCGTGCTCGTGCGCGCAGTCGAGGCCGGTCGCCGTCTCGCGCAGCCAGCGCAGCGCCAGCGCGCGCGGGATCGGCGTGCCGCCTCGCAGCCGGTCCGCCAGCGTCCCGCCCGCGAAGTGCTCCATGACGATGAAGGCGCGGTCCTCGTGCTCGCCGATGTCGTAGACGGTCACGACGTTGCGGCAGTCGCCGAGCCGCGCGGCGGCGCGCGCCTCGCGGAGGAACCGGCGGCGCGCGCGCTCGTCGTGGTCGTAGGCGCGGGAGAGGACCTTGACGGCGACGAGACGCCCGAGGAGCTCGTCCTCGGCGGCCCAGACGGACGCCATCCCGCCGCTCGCGATGTGACGCACGACCCGGTAACGGGCAGGCAGTGCGACCCGCTGCTCGGTGGCCGGCATCGGGCAGACGGTACCCCAGCCACCGGCCCGCTACACTGCTGCCCCATGGCCAAGGTGTGTCACAGCTGCGGGCGCGGCCCGGCATTCGGGAACAGTCGCAGCCACTCGATGGTCGCGACGAAGCGGCGCTTCGATCCGAACCTCCAGAAGGTCCGCGTCCTCGTGGGCAAGGCGCCTCGGCGCGTCTACGTCTGCACGCGCTGCCTCAAGGCCGGCAAGGTCACCAAGGCCGTCTAGCGCCGCGTCGCCTCGCGCGTCGCGGTCCCGAGCACCCGTCCGCGGTGTGACGGACGATTCACGCGTGCCGCCGCCGCACGCCTTCGCCGACTCGCGCGAGCTCGATCATGCCAGCCTGGTCGCGGCGCCCGTTCGCTGGCCGCGTCCGAGCGCGCTTCACCGCCCGTTGACCTGGCGCCCGGCGCCCGCCGCCGAGGCCGCGGAGACGCTGGGCCTCACCACCGTCGGCAAGCTCCTCGAGCACCTTCCGCGCGACACCGGGGACGCGCGCACCGTGGGCGAGCTGGCGATCGAGGACACGGCGACCGTGCTCGTCGAGGTCCGCAGCGTCCGCAGCCGCCCGGTGCGCCGGCGCGGGATGCGCCCGCTCGTCGAGGCCGTCGTCGGCGACGGGACCGGGATCATGACCGCCACGTTCTTCAACCAGCCGTGGCTCGCCGACCAGTACAAGCCCGGCACCCGGCTCATGCTCCAGGGCAAGTACCAGGGCCGCAACCGCTTCCGCGTCAGCCACCACGCGCGCACGCAGGAGATGGCCGCCGTGGGCGAGTCCGTCGCCGAGTACCCGGCGACGAAGGGCATCACCTCGACGCAGATCCTCGCGCGCGTCCATGAGCATCGCGCCGCGATCGCCGACGTCGTCGAGCCGCTTCCCGCGGCGCTCCGGGTGGCCGAGCGGCTCCCGCCGCGGCCGGACGCCCTGGCCGCCGCGCACTTCGGCGACCGCGAGGCCGGACGCCGGCGCCTGGCGTTCGACGAGCTGCTGCTCGACCAGATCGTCCAGCTGCGCCTGCGCCGCGAGCGGCGGTCCGTGCAGGCGGCGGCGCCCCTGCGCGACGAGCCCAGGCTGACCGAGCGCTGGCGCGCGACCCTGCTGCCGTTCACGCCCACCGGCGACCAGGTCGCCGCGATGGCCGAGGTCGACGCCGACCTCGCGCGCGACCGGCCGATGTCGCGCCTGCTGATGGGCGAGGTCGGGTCGGGCAAGACGGTGGTCGCCCTGCACGCGATGCTCCGCGCGGTCGAGCACGGCATGCAGGCGGCGCTCATGGCGCCCACCGAGACCCTCGCCGAGCAGCACTTCGCCACGCTCCAGGCGCTCATGGGTGGGTGGGGTTCGGTCATGGTCCCCGCCGCGCTGCTGACCGGCTCCACGCCGGGCGGGCGCCGCGCCGACATCCTCGGAAAGCTCGCCACCGGCGAGCTGCCGCTCGTCGTCGGCACCCACGCGCTCATCGAGGACGCGGTCGCCTTCGCGCGCCTCGCCGTCCTGGTCGTCGACGAGCAGCACCGCTTCGGCGTTCGCCAGCGCGCCGCGCTGGACGCCAAGGCGCCGCCCGGCCTCGCGCCGCACGTGCTGCACATGACGGCGACGCCGATCCCGCGCACGCTGCGCCTCGCCTCCTTCGGCGCGCTCGACGTGACGGCGCTGCGCGAGCTGCCGCGCGGGCGGCAGCCGATCGAGACGCACCTGGTGACCGGCGAGCGCGAGCGGGCGCGTGCCTACGAGCGCATCCGCGAGGACCTGCGCGCCGGGCGCCAGGCCTATGTCGTCTGCCCGCTCGTCGAGGAGTCCGAGGCGCTGGCGGCGCGGGCGGCGACGGCCGAGTACGAGCGCCTGAGGGCGACGGAGTTCGACGGCTTCGAGGTCGTGCTCCTCCACGGCCAGATGAAGTCGCGCGACAAGGCGGCGGCCATGGAGGCGTTCTCCTCCGGCGCCGCCGACGTCCTCGTCGCGACCACGGTCATCGAGGTGGGCATCGACGTCCCCAACGCGACCGTGATGCTGATCGAGGACGCCGACCGCTACGGGATCTCCCAGCTGCACCAGCTGCGCGGGCGCGTCGGCCGCGGCGAGCACGCGTCGCTGTGCCTGCTGTTCGGGCCGAAGGAGTCCGCGCGGCTGCGCGCGCTGGCCGAGCACCGCGACGGCTTCCGCCTCGCCGAGATCGACCTCGACCTGCGCGGGGAGGGCGAGCTCACCGGCACGCGGCAGTCCGGCCTGGCGCGCTTCCGCTTCGCGCGGCTGCCCGAGGACGCCGAGGTGCTCGAGCGCGCGCACGCCCGCGCGGTGCGCCTGCTCGACGACGATCCGCTGCTCGAGGCGCCCGAGCACGCGCTCATCGCGGACGCCCTCGCGGACGTCGAGACGGACGCCGTCGCGGCGTGAGGCCGTGCGCGTCGTAGCGGGGCGCTTCGGCGGCCGGCGGCTCACCGCGCCGCCCGGGCGCGACACGCGGCCGACCTCCGACCGCGTGCGCGAGGCGGTGTTCTCGATCCTCGGCCCGCTCGACGGCGCCCGGGTCCTCGACCTCTTCGCGGGCTCCGGCGCGCTCGCCATCGAGGCGCTCTCGCGGGGGGCGCAGAGCGCCGTGCTCGTCGAGCGCGACCGGCGTGCGGTGGCGGCGATCCGGGCGAATCTCGAGGCGCTCGCGGTGGGCGAGGCAGAGGCGCGCGTGGTGCCCGGCACGGCCCGTTCGGCGCTGAAGAACGCATCCGCCCGCGGGGACACATACGATCTGGTCTTCATCGACCCCCCGTACCGGAGCGCTCCGGAGCTGGGGCAGGAGCTCTCCGAGGCGCTCGGGCCGCTGTTGGCGGCCGGCGGGCGCGTGGTGTCGGAGAGCGATCGCCGCGCCCCGCTGGAGCTCTCGATGCCCCTCACGCTGGAACGCCGCTACGGCGACACGCTCATCCGCATCCACACCCATGGCACCTGATCCCCGCATCGCCGTCTGTCCGGGCTCCTATGACCCGATCACCAACGGCCACCTCGACGTCATCGCGCGCACCGCGGAGCTCTTCGACGAGGTCGTCGTCGCGATCGTCAACCACCCGGTGCGCAAGGGCGGGACGCTCTTCACGACGGAGGAGCGCCTCGGCTTCATCGACGAGGCGACGGAGCACCTGCCCAACGTGCGGTCGGCGTCGTTCGACGTGCTGATCGTCCAGTTCGCGCAGCGCGTCGGGGCGCGGGCGATCGTCAAGGGGCTGCGGGCCATCTCGGACTTCGAGTACGAGATGGAGATGAACCAGCTGAACCGCCTGCAGGCGTCGGACATCGACACGCTCTACCTGATGGCCAGCCCCCAGTACAGTTTCCTCAGCTCGAGCGGCGTCAAGGAACTCGCCATGTTCGGCGGCGCCATCGACGAACTCGTGCCAAAGCGCGTGGCTCGTAGGTTGAAGGAAGAACTCGCGCGGTAACGAACAGAACGGGTGCCCATGGACGTCCTGGTCCTCATCGACAAGCTCGACGATCTCGTCCACAACGCCAAGCCGGTCCCGCTGACGGACCAGGTGCGTGTGGACAAGGAGGAGATCTACGACATCCTCGACCAGATGCGCGCGACGATCCCCGAGGAGATCAAGCAGGCGCGCTGGATCGTGAAGGAGCGGCAGGAGATGCTCGCCGAGGCGAAGCGCGAGGCCGAGCGCATCGTCAAGGAGGCGCGTGAGCG
>JAXDHC010000030.1:0-6601 GCA_034664705.1 Solirubrobacteraceae bacterium | reverse complement strand
GCGCCCGCGAGCGGCGGAGATGCCCAGAACGCAGCCGAGCCCGGACAGCCGGGTCAGAGCCCCGAGGAGTCCCCCACCCGATGAAGGTCGCCTACTGGCCCGGCTGCGTCAGCCGCGGCTTCACCCCTGAGCTGCACGGCTCCATGGCGAAGATCGCGCCGCTGCTGGACATCGAGATGGTCGAGATCGACCGCGGGGCGTGCTGCGGCGCCGGCGTCATCGCCGAGCACAACCAGGAGCTCGCCGACTCCCTGAACGCCCGCACGTTCGCGCTCGCCCAGCAGGTCGAGGGCGCCGAGCTGATGATGAACATCTGCTCGACGTGCCAGGGCGCGCAGACCGAGTGCCAGGAGCGCCTCGACGCGAACGCCGACTACCGCGCGCACGTCAACGGGCACCTCGCCGACGAGGGCCTCGAGTACGAGAAGGGCCTGACGAACAAAAACCTGCTGTGGCTCCTGGTCGAGGACATGGGCCTCGACGAGCTGCGCTCGCGGGTCAAGCGGCCGCTGACCGACCTGCGCGTCGGCCCGTTCTACGGCTGCTACATCGTCCGCCCGACCGACCGCCTCGGCATCGACCGCACGCTTCCGCGCGACACGTACCTGCACCAGGTCATCGAGGCGCTCGGCGGCACGGTCATCGAGTACGCCGGCCAGTACAAGTGCTGCGGCTTCCCGATCATCACGATGAACAAGGACGCGTCGCTCAAGCAGGCCGGCCGCCACCTCGGCGACGCGGTCGACGAGGGCGCCGACTGCCTCGTGACGCCGTGCCCGCTGTGCCACCTGAACCTCGACCTCCAGCAGCCGCTGGCCGAGCGCACCGTGGGCCGCGAGCTCAACATGCCGGTCCTGCACCTCCCCCAGCTCGTCGGCCTGGCCCTCGGCCTGGATCCCAAGGAGCTCGGGATGAACCGCCACCTCGTCAAGCCCGCGACCGTCATCGACTGGACCACGTCCGTCGTCGGCGGCGTCGAGGCCGCCTGAGCCGGACGAGGTCTCTTCGCCGCGTCGGGGTCAGTGCGCGCTCGTCCGAGCGGCGGCGTACTCCTCCTCGGTGACCTTCTCGCCCCAGTTGGCGGCGACGTGGTCCTCGTCGACCTCGTTGAGGGCGAGGTGAGCCATGAAACGGGTCGGCGCGGCGCCGTGCCAGTGGTCCTCGTCGGGCTCGAAGAACACGCGGTCACCCGGGCGGATCACCTCGATCGGGCCGCCGCGCTTCTGGCAGAGCCCGACGCCCTCGGTGACGTGGATCGTCTGGCCGAGCGGGTGGGTGTGCCAGGCGGTTCGCGCGCCCGGGGTGAAGTGGACGAGGTTCGCCTGCGTCCGCGCCGGGGCAGGCGCGGCGGCGACGGCGTCGATGTAGACGTCGCCGGTGAACCAGGTGTCAGGGCCCTTGACGGTGTCGATGCTGCTGCGCGTGATCTCCATGGTGAGCCTCCTTGGGGCGGTCGTCAGCGGCGGTTGGCTTCGTCGCCGAAGTCGGCGGTGTGGTCCGGGTCGGGCGTCGCCGCCCAGCTCGCGAGGAGGTCGAGCGCCTGTTGCGACGCGGACCCGGCCTCCGCGGTGTAGACGGTCAGGTTGAGTCCGGCGTCGGCCGAGAGCTCCATGGTCTCGTAGCTCAGGTGAAGCTCGCCGACGACCGGGTGGTGGATCCGCTTGGCGCCGGTGCGGTGGAAGCGCACGTTGTGCGCGGCCCAGCGGGTGCGGAACTCGGCGCTGCGGGTCGACAGCTCCCCGACGAGGTCCGACAGGCCCCGGTCGTACGGGTGGCTGCCGGCTTCGGAGCGCAGGTGGGCGACGAGGTCGTCGGCCACGCGCTCCCAGTCGGGGTAGAAGTCGACGCCGGCCGGGTCGACGAACGTGAAGCGTGCGCTGTTGGCCGGCTGCTCCCGGCTCTCGAACAGCGGGGCGTAGAGCGCGCGCCCGAGCCGGTTGGCGGCGAGGTAGTCGACGCGCGCGTTGCGCACGAGCGCCGGCGTGCCCATGGTGTCGAGGATGCGCTGGACCGCCGGCCGGACGCGCTGCGGCACCGGACGGCGGCGTCGCGGCGCCGCCGCCGGGTTCGCGGCGCGGGCCAGGTCGAAGAGGTGGTGGCGCTCGGCGTCGTCGAGCTGCAGGGCACGGGCGAGCGCCTCGAGCACGCTGTCGGAGACGCCGCTGACGTGCCCGCGCTCCAGGCGCTTGTAGTAGTCGATGCTGACGCCGGCCAGCGAGGCGACCTCCTCACGGCGAAGGCCGGGGACACGCCGGTTGCCGTAGGTCGGCAGACCGGCCTGCTGCGGCGTGATCTTCGCTCGCCTGGAGGTCAGGAACTCCGCGATGTCGTTCGTCATGTCCACGGTGTTCGTACCCCGTTACCCGCGGGCCGAGGGGCGCGGTGGGTGACGCGCCTCGATCGGGACGTCGGAGTCGAAGCGGTGCGCCTGGTTGCCGGCCTCGAAGACCACGTCGGCCGCGTCTCGTCGAACGCCACGCCACCCGGGAGGGTCAGCCACGAGCGGGGGGAGATATCCGACACCTCCAGGTCCGAGGAACCGAGCTTGCGGAATCTCATGGCCACGACGGTATGGCCCGTTCGGCATCCCAAAGAGGCCCTGAGAGTACCCCTTTCACAGGACCCCTCTGCGCTCGGCGACCGGTGGCACAGTGCGTCGGGCGGTCCGGCAGCACCGTGCGGGGACCGCGCTGGACGGGCGAGTCGACACCGTGAAGACGACAGGGAGGCCTCTTGAGCACCGATCAGAACACCGGCCTTGGAGCCCTCGGCGCGTGACCCTCGACGAGATCCTCGTCCGGCCCCCCGGGCAGGCGCTGTGACCGACGTTCGCCGCGGACCCGTGCTCGCGATCGTCCTCGCGAGCTACACGATGATCGTGCTGGACATCT
Source organism: Solirubrobacteraceae bacterium (assembly GCA_034664705.1). GTDB lineage: Bacteria > Actinomycetota > Thermoleophilia > Solirubrobacterales > Solirubrobacteraceae > JAOPZW01. Next base: position 3,710 of record JAXDHC010000030.1, on the reverse strand, counting down.
CGATCGTCATCACGGCGCTCCCGAAGATCGACCACGCCCTCGGGTTCTCGGCCACCGCGCTGTCCTGGGTGCAGAACGCCTACCTGCTGACGTTCGGCGGGCTGCTGCTGCTCGGCGCCCGGGCCGGCGACCTCCTCGGCCGGCGGCGCATGTTCATCGCCGGGCTCGGGCTGTTCACCATCGCCTCGATCGCCGTGGGAACCGCGCAGTCCGAGGCCTGGCTGATCGCCGCCCGCGCGGTCCAGGGCGTCGGCGCCGCGATCCTCGCGCCGTCGACCCTCGCCCTGCTGCAGACGAGCTTTCCCGAGGGCCCCGAGCGCACCCGTGCGGTCGCGTACTACGCCGCCGTCGCCGGCGTGGCGGCCACCGTCGGCCTCGTCGTCGGCGGCATCTTCGCCGGCTTGCTGTCGTGGCGCGTGGGGTTCTTCATCAACGCGCCGATCGGGGTCGCCATGATGCTCGCCGCGCCGCGCTGCCTGCCCGAGACCGAGCGCCGCCCGGGCGAGCTCGACGCCGCGGGCGCCATCAGCTCCACGCTGGCCATGACCGCGCTGGTCTACGGCATCGTGCGCTCCGCGGACGCCGGCTGGAACGACTCGCTCACCCTGGCGGCGCTGGGCGCCGGCGTCGTGCTGCTCGCGCTCTTCGCGCTGAACGAGCGGCGCGCCCCGCAGCCGGTGATGCCGCTGCGCCTGTTCGCCCGCGGCGAGCGCGCCGGCGCCTACGCGGCCCGCCTGCTGTTCCTCGGCGCCATGGCCCCGTTCTGGTTCTTCACCACCCAGTTCCTCCAGAACGTCGCCGGCTACGGCCCGGTGCAGGCCGGCCTCGCGTTCCTGCCGACCACGGTGGTCAACTTCGCCGCCGCCATGGCCGTCCCGGGGCTCACGCGCCGGTTCGGCAACGCGACCCTGCTCGCCGGAGCCCTCGTGCTGTCGGTCATCGGCATGGCCTGGCTGGGCCGCCTCTCGGCGGAGACCACGTACCTCACGGGGATCGCGCTGCCCATGATCCTGATCGGCATCGGCCAGGGCGGCGCCCTGGGCCCGCTGACCGCCGCCGGGATCGCCGGCGTGGCACCCGAGGACGCCGGCGCCGCCGGCGGCGTCACCAACGTCGCCCACCAGCTCGGCGGCTCCCTGGGCCTCGGCATCCTCGTCGCGGTGTTCGCCGCGGCGGACTCCAGGACGCTGCGCGGCTCCGAGCTTCTGGCCCATCGCATCGGGGCATCGCTCACGGTCGGCGCCGGCATGCTCGCCCTGGCCCTCGTCATCGCGCTCGTCGTCCGGCCCCGGAGGCCCGCGGAGGTCGACACCGCGACGATTCGGGGTCCCGCTCGCACAGGCGTCGGCTGAGCCTCATCCGATCGGGTGAGGCCGCCTCCTCCACGCGTAGGGCCGGCTGCATGATGGTGCCCGGCCCCCGACCTGCCGATGAGTGGGGCAGATCGAGGAGGCACATCGCATGTCCGAGGATCACTTCCCCCGTTCCCAGCGCGAGCTCGTCTCGCTCGCCCTTCAGCGCGGCTGCCGCCGGGCCGCCGCTCCGTCGGGCCCGGACTCCCAGCGCGACCGCGTCCGCCAGGCGCTGGCCCTCGGCGTCGGCGGCTCCGGCGCCAAGCAGCGCGGACCGAGCAGCGGCATCCGGCGCTGAGGCGCCCGACGCCGGACCGACGCGCCTTCCGGCGCTCGTCGCGCGGTCGCGGCGGCCGGTGACCTACGACGCGACGCGCGCGCCCACGAGCCCGCGCTCGTGCAGCGCCTCGAGCAGCTGCACCGCGTTCGTCGCCGCGCCCTTGCGCAGGTTGTCCGACACGATCCAGAGGTCGAGCGCCTGCTCGTGGCCGGGATCGCGGCGGATGCGCCCGACGAGGACGTCGTCGCGGCCGTCGGCCTCGATGGCGAGCGGGTACCGCGCGCCGGCCGGGTCGTCGACGACCGTCACGCCCGGCGCCGCCTCCAGCAGCTCGCGAGCCTGCTCGGGGCTCAGCGGCGCCCGCGTCTCCACGTTGACCGCCTCGGAGTGCGCGTTGACCACCGGCACGCGGACGCACGTGGCGCTCACGCGGATCGACGGATCGCCGAGGATCTTGCGCGTCTCGTTGATCAGCTTGCGCTCCTCGTCGGTGTGATCGTCGCCGTCGGGGAACGAGCCCGCGTGCGGCAGCGCGTTGAACGCGATGCGGTGCGCGTAGGCCTCCGGGGCGGGCGGCTCGTCGCCGGCGAGCAGCGCGGCCGACTGGGCCAGGAGCTCGTCGACGGCCTTCTTGCCGGTACCGGAGACCGCCTGATAGGTCGAGATCACGAGGCGCTCGATGCCCGCCGCGTCCTGCAGGGGCTTGAGCGCGACGACCATCTGCATGGTCGAGCAGTTCGGGTTGGCGACGATCCCGCGGTGGCCGTCGAGGGCCTCGGGGTTCACCTCGGAGACGACGAGCGGCACGTCGTCGTCCATCCGCCACCTCGACGAGTTGTCGACGACGACGGCGCCCGCCTCGACGAAGCGCGGCGCCCACTCGCCGGAGGTCGAGCCGCCGGCGCTGAAGACGGCCAGGTCGAAGCCCTGGATCGTCTCGTCGGTCAGCGGCTGCACGATCAGGCCGCCCTCGAGCTCGCGCCCGGCCGAGCGCTCGGAGGCGAACGGCACGATCTCGCGGACGGGGAACTCGCGCTCGCGCAGCAGGCGCAGCATCACGCTGCCCACCTGCCCGGTGGCGCCCACGACCGCGACGCGGTAGCCGGCGAAGGCGCTCATGCCGCGAACTCCCCGAAGGGCTGCTCGGGCCGGATCGTGCCCTCGCCGGACAGGTCGAAGGCGCTGTGCAGCGCCTTGACGGCGTCGGGCACGCGCTCGCCCGGGACGACGCAGGAGATGCGGATCGGCGACGTCGAGATCATCTCGATGTTGATGCCGTTGTCGCCCAGCGTCGTGAAGACCTTGGCGGCGACGCCGGGGTGCGTCTTCATGCCGGCGCCGACGATCGAGACCTTGCCCATGCTCGGGTCCGTCGCGATCCCCATGCCGAGCTCGGCGGCGATCGGGTCCAGCGCGCGGCGGGCGGCGGGCACGTCGTCGCGCGGCACCGTGAACGACATGTCGGCCGCGGCGCCCTCGGTGACCGGCTCGTTCTGGATGATCATGTCGATGTTCACGTTCGCGAGGGCCAGCGCGGTCGTGACGCGGCCGGCGATGCCCGGGACGTCGGGCACGCCCATGAGCGTGACGCGGGCCTCGCCGAGCGAGTGGGTGACGGCGGTGATCAGGGGCTGTTCCACGGTGTCTCCTTCGGAGACGACCACGGTACCGGGCGCCTCGTCGAAGCTGGATCGGCAATGGATGCGCACGCCGTGGTTGCGGGCGTACTCGACGCTGCGCAGCTGCAGGACGCCGGCGCCGGAGGCAGCCATCTCGAGCATCTCCTCGAACGAGACGACGGGCAGCTTGCGCGCATTGGGGACGATGCGCGGGTCGGCGCTGAAGACGCCCGGCACGTCGGTGTAGATCTCGCAGACCTCGGCGCCGACGGCGGCGGCGAGCGCCACCGCGGTCGTGTCGGAGCCGCCGCGGCCGAGCGTCGTCACGTCCTTGGCGGTCGAGACCCCCTGGAAGCCCGCGACGAGCACGATGCTGTCCTCGTCGAGCGCGCGCATGATGCGGTCGGCGCGGACGTCGAGGATCCGCGCCTTCGTGTGCGACGTGTCGGTCACGATGCC
>JAXDHC010000029.1:0-8138 GCA_034664705.1 Solirubrobacteraceae bacterium | reverse complement strand
CGACGGCGTCGTCGTGCGCGACGCCGGGCTCACCGAGATCGCGCCCGGAACGGAGACCGTCATGGCGCTCGCGCCGGGCGAGCGGCCGGACGGGGTCGTCGCGCTGTAAGCGCCCACCGCGCCGAGGGCCTCGACGAAAAGGACCGGATATACCGGTCCGATTCGTCGCGGCCTCCATCGTGCGACGCTCGGGCGCGTGTCGCCGGGGCGCCTCGGTAGGGTGCCGCCATGTCCGACTGGTTCGTCGTCAACGTCGCCGACGCCGTCGCCATGGAGCACGACCGCGGCGGCATCGCGATCGGCTTCGAGGACCCGCGCGACCCGTTCTCGGACTTCGGCGTCAACATCCGGGTGCTGCAGCGCGGCCAGCCCAACGGCAAGTACCACAGCGAGAACGTCCAGGAGGACTTCCTCGTTCTCGCCGGCGAGTGCGTGGCGATCGTCGGCGGCGAGGAGCGCCGGCTGCGCGCGTGGGACTTCGTCCACTGCCCGGCCGGCACGGACCACATCTTCGTCGGGGCGGGCGAGGGACCGTGCGCGATCCTGATGGTCGGCGGCCGGCGCCCCGACAAGGCCCTGCACTACCCCGTCGACGAGTCCGCGGCCCGCTACGGCGCGTCGACGCCCGAGCCGACGACGGATCCGGCGACGGCCTACTCCGACTGGGAGCGGACGTTCACGCCGGTGACGGTGGACTGGCCGCTCCAGCGGTAGGCGGGCGCGGCCCACGCGCGCTGCGCCACCGCGCTCCCGGCCGTCCCGAGCGGCGCGCGCATCAGCGGGCCGTACGCGACGCCGGCCTCCGCCCGCAGGCGCTCGGCGGTCGCGCGCTTGAGCTCCGGGAAGGCCATGAGCCGGCGCTCCTCGCCGGCCAGCTGCGCCTGCAGCGCCTCGGCCTCCTCGTCGCGCCCGTCGAGGAAGGCATCCCTGACGCGGCGGCACAGCTCGGGCCGGAGGTTCGCGATGCCGAGGACCGCGCCCGCCGAGCCGGCGCGAAGCGACTGCAGCAGGAGCGCGCCGAGGCCGACGAGCAGGCCGAAGTCGTCGCGGCCGGCGCCGCGCAGCGCCTCGACGTAGGCATCGTGGTCGGCGCCCGACATGGTGCTGTCCTTGAAGCCCGCCAGCCCCTCGCGGGCCAGCGTGGCGAGGTCGGCCGCCCCGAGGCCGTTGTTGCTGTGCGACGGGATGCTGTAGGCGAGCACGCGCTCGGCGCCGAGCGCTCCCATGATCGCCCGGTAGTGGCCGAGGACCTGCTCGGGCTCGAGCACGTGGTAGTAGGGGACCACGGCGCTGACCGCGGCCGCGCCGGCGTCCAGCGCGCGGCGCCCGAGCGCGATGGTCGGCTGGGTCCCCGGGCGCCCGACGTGGGCGATGACCGGCACGCGGCCGTCCGCCGCAGCGACGACCGTCTCGACGACCGCGATCACCTCGTCGTCGCTCAGCAGCGCGGTCTCGCCGGTCGTGCCGCACGGCATCATCCCGTCCGCCCCGCGGTCGATCAGCCAGGTGACATGGGCGCGCAGCGCCTCGCGGTCGACGGCGCCCGTGTCGTCGAACGGGGTGAGCAGGGCCGGGATGATCGCGGGCGTGGCCAGGCGCATGGGCGCGACTGTACGCCGCCGCGGTCACGCCGTCTGACCACGCGAGGGCGCTCAAGCCTAGACGGCAGGGGCGATGGGTAGTGCACCGAGCGCATCTCCATCCATCCACGGCTCTGGGTAGTGCATCCGAGCGAATCCAACCATCCACCCGAGAGGAGCATCGCGATGGCAGGCGGTGAAGGCGGCCAGGTCACCGGGACACCGGACAAGGACTACAACATCATCTGGTTCGTCGAGCAGTGCCTGAGCAACACGCTGCGCCTGGAGCAGTACGTCCAGGATGCCGAGCGCGACGGCGACAACGAGCTCGCGGACTTCTTCCGCCGGGCCCAGGGCGCGAGCCGCAAGGGCGGCGAAGAGGGCAAGCAGCTTCTGCGCCAGCGGCTGGGGAGCTGAGCGCACCGCACGTGACGCCGGGGCCGCGGATGCCCGCGGCCCCCGGCGTGCCGGTCACCCATCGTCACGTGGCGCTGCCGGACGGCACGCGCCTGCACGTCGCCGAGGCGGGGGAGGGACCGCCCCTCGTCCTGCTCCACGGGTGGCCGCAGCACTGGTGGGCGTGGCGCCGGGTCCTCCCGGCGCTCGCGCAGGACCACCGCGTCCTGTGCCCGGACCTCCGCGGCCTCGGGTGGAGCGACGCCCCGCCCGGCGCGTACGCGAAGGAGGGCTGGGCCGACGACGTCGTCGCGCTGCTCGACGCGCTCGGGCTCGACCGCGTCGCGCTCGCCGGGCACGACTGGGGTGGCCTCGTCGCGCTCCTCGTCGCGCTCCGCGCCCCGCAGCGGCTGGAGAGCGTCGCGGCGCTGAGCATCATCCACCCGTGGCCGCGACCGCCGCGCGCGTCGCCGCGCGCGCTCGCTCCGCTGGGCTACCAGCTCGCGCTCGCGGCGCCGGGGGCCGGCGAGCGCCTGCTCCGCCACGCTCCCGCCTTCGTGCGGACGCTGATCCGCCGGGGCAGCCATCCGGCGACGCGCTGGACCGACGCCGAGCTCGACGCATACGCCGAGCCGCTGCGCCGCGGCGCCGCGGCGCGGGCGTCCAGCGCCGTCTACCGGACCTTCCTGCTGCGCGAGATCCGCCCGATGGTCGCCGGGCGCTACGCCGGCGTGCGCCTTCGGATGCCGGCGCTCATGCTCACCGGCGAGGCGGATCCGGTCGTCGGGCCGGCCGCGATGGCGGGCCTGGACGTCCACGCCGACCGCGCGCGGAGCGCCGTGATCCCCCGCGCCGGGCACTTCCTCCCCGAGGAGCAGCCCGGCGCCGTCGTGCGCGAGCTGCGCGCGCACCTGTGACACCCGGCTGCGGCGCGACTGTAGGGTCGCGCGAGGATGGCGCGCCCCGACCGCTACGCGGACGACATCGCGGCCGGCCTGGATCGCGTGTTCGGCGACCCCGCGACCGAGGAGCTCCCGCTCGACCTCGGCACGGCGCGGATGGTGATCTTCTCCGACCACCACAAGGGCACGCGCGACGGCGCCGACGACTTCCTGCGCTGCGAGCGCGCGTACGCCGCCGCGCTCGGCCACTACCTGGAGGCCGGTCACCGCCTCGTCGTGCTCGGCGACGCCGAGGAGCTGTGGGAGAACCGGCCCGACGGCGTGCTCGGCGCCTACGCGCACGTCCTGCGCCTCGAGGCCGACTTCCACCGGGCCGGGCGCTACGACCGCTTCTGGGGCAACCACGACGACGAGTGGCGCTACGCGCGCGAGGTGCGCCGGCGGCTCGGGCGCTTCTTCCCGGGGCTGCGGGTGCGCGAGGCGCTGCGGCTGCGGGTGACCGACGGCGGCAGCACCGTCGGGCTGCTGTTCCTGGTCCACGGCCACCAGGGCACGCTGGAAAGTGACCGGTTCGCGTGGCTGTCGCGCCTCGTGGTCCGCCACGCGTGGCGCAACCTTCAGCGCCGGCTGAACATGTCGCTGAACACGCCGGCGCGCGACCACGCGCTGCGAGCGCTCCACGACACGGCGATGTTCGCGTGGGCGCGCGACCATTCCGCGCGGCCGGTCCTCATCGCCGGCCACACGCACCATCCGGTGTTCGGGACGAGCCGGCCCGACGGGCCGCCGGCGCGCAACCTCGCCCAGGTGGAGAGCGAGCTCGCCGACGCCGGCCGCGCGCGCCCACTCGATCCGCAGCGTCTGGCGGCGCTGCACGCCGAGCTCGAATGGGGACTCGCCGAGCAGCGCCGCGAGGGGCCGCCGCCGATCCCGGTGGTCCCGCCGTGCTACTTCAACACCGGCTGCTGCTGCTTCGGCGACGGCGACGTCACCGGCCTCGAGATCGCCGACGGCGCGATCCGGCTCGTGCGATGGCCCGACGACGACGAGCGTCCCCGGCCGAAGGTCCTCGCCGAGGCCGACCTGCGCGACGTGCTCGCGCGGGTCGCGACCACGCCGCACTGAGCAGGGAGGCCCGCCCTCAGCGCCCGGCCGCCGGACGTGTGGCCGGCGAAGAGACGCGACCGGACCGGGCAGAGGGCGCCGGGGACGCGGCGGGCGCTACCCGGTGACCTCGATGCGCCGCTGCGGCCCGATGCGCAGCGAGCGACGCCCGGCGAGCAGCTCGAGCAGCTCGGCGCCGACCAGCTCGCGACGCCAGCCCTGCAGCGTGCGCACGTCGGGCTCCTCGCGGTTCTCGCGCAGCGCGGTCACGATGCGCTGCAGGTCGGCGCGCGCGGCGAGGAGCTCGTAGGCGAGCTCCGCCTCGGCGGCGCGCGCGCGGACGAGCGCTTCGGCGAGCGCGAACAGCGGCGCGTCGCTCGGGTCGGGGGCCGAGTGGCGCACGCCCTCCGACGGGATCGGCTCGCGCTCGCGGCCGCGTGCGACCGCGGCGATGATCGCCTGGCCGCGGCGGCGGAGCGTGCCCTCGTTCAGCCCGCGGATCTGCGTGAGGCGCTCGATGCTCGGCGGGCGGCGCTTGGCGATCTCGACGAGCGCGGCGTCGGCGAGGACGCTGGGGACCGGGCGGTCGCCCTCGCGCGCCACCGACTCGCGCCACTCGACGAGCTCACGGGCGACCGCGCGCTGGGCGGGGTCGAGCGAGCCGACCCGGGGGAGGCGCGCGAAGATGGTGTCGGCGTCGCGTTCGTCGGAGACGTCCTCGAGCGCGCGGCACTCCTCGCGCGCCCACTCGAGCCGGCCGAGCTCGGCGAGCTGGCCCTGGAGCGCGTCCGCGAGCTGGAGGAGATGCAGCACGTCCTCTCGCGCGTAGCTGACCTGCTCCTCGCTCAGCGGGCGGGCATCCCATCGGGTGAAGCTCGCGCTCTTGCGCAGGCGCACGCCCGTGAGCTCGGACAGCAGCGCCTCGTAGCCGAGCTGCGCCCGGCGCCCGGCGAACCCGGCGGCGACCTGCGTGTCGAAGACGTTGCGCACCGGTGTCCCCCAGACGCGGCGCAGCAGCGCGACGTCCTGGCGCCCGGCGTGCAGCACGATCTCGATGTCCGGGTCGGCCAGCACCGCGGCGAGCGGCCCGGGGTCGAAGTTCTCGGCGAGCGGGTCGAGGACCTCGACGCGCACCTCGCCGTTCTCGTCCTCGACCGCGATCTGCACGAGGCAGAGCAGCGCGCGGTAGCGGCCCTCGCCCATGAACTCGGTGTCGATGCCGAGGCGCCCGGTGGCGCGGGCGCGGTCGGCCAGCTCGTTGACGGTGGTGTCCACGCTCGCCATCTTGCTCGACCTCCGTCAGGGCCGCCGCGGCGGGCGTCGTGCCGGGCCGGGCGCGCGCGGGGGGCGGTGCCCGGCCGGGCCGGCCCGACGGGAATGGGGATGAGGGTCGGGCCGGGCGTCGGGCGGGCCCGGCGGGGGCGCCTCGTCGGGCCAGTGGCCGTGCTCGTCGTAGTACTGGCGCGCGCGGTCCTCGGCGTCGCGCTCGCGGTCGCCCTGGACCCCGACGCGGAAGAAGAAGTTCAGCAGCCAGACGGAGAGTCCGGCCCCGATGATCGCCCCGCCGCCCTCCCACGCCTCGGGCGTGGCGCCGGTGGCGGCGATGAGGACGATGCCGAGCGCGATGATGCCCAGCGGCAGCCACAGGCGCACCCAGCGCATCAGGCGGCCGCCACCGTCGTGACGAGCGCCCGCGGGTCGAAGCGCTCGACGAGCTCGGCCGCCGTGACCGGCTCGCCCGGCTCGGCGAGGCCGACCGACGCCGCGAGCATCGCCCGGACCTCGTCGGGCCCCTCGCCCAGGGCCGCGCGGTCGGCGAGCGTCACCGCGCCGTGACGCTTGGCCAGCCGCGCGCCGTCCGCGCCGACCATGAGCGGCACGTGGGCGTGGCCGGGGGCCTGGAGGCCGAGGCGCTCGCCGAGCCAGAGCTGCCGCGGCGTGGACTCCAGAAGGTCGGCGCCGCGGACCACCTCGCCGACGCCCTGCTCGGCGTCGTCGACCACGACCGCGAGGTTGTAGGCGTAGGCGCCGTCGTTGCGCCGCACGACGAAGTCGTCGATGACCCCGGTCACGGGGCCGGCGACGCGGTCGTCGAAGCTCACCCGCGCGGCGTCCGCCCCGACGCGCAGCGCCGGGGGGCGCCCGGCTGCGCGCTTCTTGGCGCGTTCACGCTCGGTGAGGCGACGGCAGGTGCCCGGGTAGGCGCCCTCGGGGAGGTCTCCGTGCGGCGCGGAGGCGGCCTCGCGGATCTCCGCGCGGGTGCACCAGCACTCGTACACGAGCCCGTGGGCGCGCAGGCGCTCCACCGCCTCGTCGTAGACCGCGAGGCGCTCGGACTGGCGGACCACGGGGCCGTCCCAGTCCAGCCCCAGCGCCGCGAGATCGCCCAGCTGCTCGTCGTAGAAGCGCTCGCGGACCCGCCCGGCGTCGAGGTCCTCCATCCGCACGAGGAAGCGCGCATCGCGGCTGCGGGCGAACAGCCACGCGAGCAGCGCCGTCCGCAGGTTGCCCAGGTGGAGGGTCCCGGTGGGGCTGGGCGCGAAGCGTCCGTCGGACGAGGCCATCAGGGGAGTCCTACCCGACCGTGCCGGGGTCGCGCTCGTCCGAAGGGCGCCGAGCGCTCCGCGAGGGGCCGCGACGGCCCGGGTTCGGCGCGGTCCGCGGGCCGCCGGAGCGGCGCCCCGGGGCACTTTTGCAAAGGACCGACTCATTGATCAGGGAGTATCGGGATACACGGCGACGAGCGTCCGAGTAGCCTCACCGCGCTCATGGCCGCCGACGAGTCCCAGACAGCAGACGACGCCTCCGAGCCGCGTCCGTGCGCCCCGTGCCGCGGGACGGGGCGCGTGATCTCGAACCTCGGCGGCACGCCGCAGGAGGTCGCCTGCCCCTGGTGCGAGGGCACGGGGCGCTACACGCCCGGCCACGACGCGCAGGCGTCGAGGCGCGAGGCCGGCGGCGCGGGCGCGAACGGCACCGCCGCGACGTAGGAGCCGGCCTGGACGAACCGTCGAGCCACGGGCGGTCCGGCTGTCAGAACCGCCCGGTGCGGTCGATGACAGCCCCATGCCCCCCGCTTCTCGGCTCGTCGGGACCGTCGCCGTGCTCGCCGCCCTGGCGCTCGGCGCCCCCGCCTCCGCCCAGGCGGCGGTCGACGTCGAGCACGTGGGCGTGAGCGCCGTGGCGCCGGACGGGATCGTCGGCCCGGGCGACACGGTCGCCATCACCGAGACCATCCGCAACCGGAGCTTCGCGCCGCTGTCCACCTTGACGGCGACGCTGGCCTCGACCGTCGCCACCGTCCCGACGACGTCGACGTCGGCCTACGCGCCGATCGCGCCGGCGGCCGAGCTCGCCAACGTGCCGGCCTTCCAGGCCGAGATCCCCAGCACCGTGCGCTGCGGCGCCGGCGTGCCGTTCGAGATGACGCTCAGCGGCGTCGACGGGGCGAGCCTCGTGCCGTTCGAGATCCCGACGGGCGTCGCCGGCGCGCGCCGGTCGTACGAGAGCGCCCGGGTGCCGCGGCCGATCCCCGCCGGCTCGGTCGGGACACTCTCCGTCCCGGACGGAGGCGTGCGCGCCGACGCCGCCGGCGACGCGACGTCGTCGGTCACCGTCTCCGACGCGGGGCTCGTCAAGAACGTCCGCGTGCGCATCGGGAAGCTGACCTACCCCGACGTCGGCCACCTGCGCCTGACCCTCGTCGCCCCCGACGGCGTCACGAGCGCCGTGCTCTTCGACGGCGAGGCGAGCGGGGCCGACTTCACGGACACGGTGTTCGTCGTCCCCACGACGGGCGTTCCGGCCATCGCGGGGTCGGCCGCTCCCCACACGGGGACGTACACCGCCACGCAGAGCCTCGGCGCGTTCGCCGCAGCCGACGGCGAGGGCGCGTGGCAGCTCGACGTGGCGACCTCCACGCCCGCGCAGACCGGCGAGCTCGTCGCCTGGGGCCTCGACATCGACCCGGCCGTGTGCGACCTGAGCCCCGCCGCGCACGTCGTGGCCACGCCGAACCCCGCGGTGCCGGGCCAGGACGTCGTCGTCAGCGCCGCGCGGTCGATCTCGCCGGTCGGGGACGCCCTGACCTACGAGTGGTCCGTCGACGGCGCGCCGTTCGTCGCCGGCTCGGCGACGCGGCCGCCGGAGAGCTTTC
>JAXDHC010000028.1:0-15694 GCA_034664705.1 Solirubrobacteraceae bacterium | reverse complement strand
ATGACCGACGGGCGCATCGTCGAGCAGGGGACGACGGAGCGCATCTTCACGGCGCCGGAGGCCGACTACACGCGCAAGCTCCTCGCGAACACGCCGAGCATCGAGGTCGCGCTCGGCAACGTCGCGGCGCCGGCGGGGTGACGGCCGGCTCGCCATACCCGGCGCTCTTCTCCCCGATCGACGTCGGGCCGGGTCGCGCGCCGAACCGCGTGGTGTCGACGGCGCACCAGACCGGGCTCGTGGCGGACCACCTGCCGACCGCCGACCTCGTCGCCTACCACGAGGCACGGGCGGCCGGCGGGGTGGGGACGATCGTCCTCGAGGCGACCGCCGTCGACCCGACCGGGCTGCTGACGCCGCACACGCTCGGCGGCTACCTGCCCGAGATCGTCGGCGGCTACGAGCGCCTCGCCGCCGCGGTGCGCCGTCATGGGACGCGGCTGCTCGTGCAGCTCTTCCACGGCGGGCGCGAGGTGTTCGGCGGCGCGCCGCGGGCCCCGGCGGTGGCGCCGTCGGCGGTGCCGAGCCAGCGCTTCAAGTGCGAGCCGCGCGCGCTGACGGCCGCCGAGATCGGCGCGATCGTCGAGGGCTACGCGCGCGCCGCCGTGAACGCCCGCGAGGGCGGCCTCGACGGCGTCGAGATCTCGATGGCGCACGGCTACCTCGCCGCCCAGTTCCTCAACGCGCGCACGAACCACCGCGACGACGCGTACGGAGGGCCATTCGACGCGCGGCTGCGGTTCGCCGTCGACGTGCTCGAGGCGGTGCGCGCGGCCGTCGGGCGCGACATCGCCGTGGGCGTGCGGCTCGCGGCCGACGAGATGGACGCCGACGGCCAGACGGCCGGCGAGAGCGCGCGCGTGGGCGAGCGGCTGCGCGCGACCGGCCTGGTGGACTTCGTGTCGCTCGCGCTCGGCCACTCGGCCTCGTACCGCGGCTCGACGTGGATCGCCCCGCCGGCGCCGATCCCCGAGGACGCGATCGTCGAGCGCCTCCCGCCGCCGATCGACGGCGACGGCGTGCGGCTCATCGCGACGACGCGGATCGTCGACGTCGACCATGCGGAGCGGCTCGTCGCCGCCGGCGTCACCGATCTCGTCGGGATGACGCGGGCGCTGATCGCCGACCCGCGGCTGCCGGCGAAGGCGCGCGCCGGCCGGCGCGCCGAGGTCGTCGAGTGCATCGGCTGCAACCAGTCGTGCATCGGCCACTACCACGCGGGTGTCCCGATCGGCTGCGCCGTGAACCCGCGCACCGGCCGCGAGCTGCGCGTCGCCGCCGTCCGCCGGGCGCCGCGCCGCGTCGTCGTGGTGGGCGCCGGGCCGGCGGGCATCGCCGCCGCCGTGGAGGCCGCGCGGGCCGGCGACGACGTGACCCTCGTCGAGCGCGACACCGACATCGGCGGCCAGCTCCGCCTCGCCGGGCGCGCGCCCGCGCACGGGGAGACGTGGCGCCGCTACCGGCGCACCGCGCTGCGCGAGCTCGCCGCGGCGCGCGTGACGCCGCTGCTCGGCTCGGAGGCGGACGACGAGACGCTCGCCGTCCACGACCACGTGATCGTGGCGACCGGCGCCCGCCCGTACGTCCCGGCGCTGCCGCCCGTGGCCGGCACGGTCATCGTCGACGCGTGGGAGGCGATCGTGCACCCGCAGCGCGTGATCGGCCCCGTGCTCGTCGCCGACTGGGGCGGCGAGTGGTCGGGGCTCGACGCCGCCGAGGTGCTCGGCGGGGCCGGCGCGGACGTGACGCTCGCCTGCGCGGCCACGGTGCCCGGCGAGGCGCTCCACCAGTACCAGCGCAACGCCTACCTCGCGCGCCTCGACGACGCCGGCGTGCGCATCCGCCACCACCTCGAGCTCGCGGTCCTCGACGGCGAGGTCTCGCTGCGCCACGTCTTCTCCGGGCGGCCGGAGCCGCTCGGCGACGTGGCGACGCTCGTGCTCGCGCAGGGCCGCCGCCCCGAGGCGGCGCTGTGGGCGGTCCTGGAGGGCCGGCCCGGCGCCGTGCGCGCCGGCGACGTGCTCGGGGCGCGCACGATCGAGGAGGCCATCCTCGAGGGGTTCACGGCCGGGCGCGGGGCGGCGGGCGACGGGGCCGGCGACGGCGAGCGCTCCGCCTCGATGCGGGCGCGACCCGGGTGACACGCCGACCCGCGGTCCGGTCGACCGCGCCATCCCCATGAGCCGCCCTCCGAACGTCCTCGTGATCATGGCCGACCAGCTCGCCGCATCGTGGCTGCCCGCCTACGGGCATCCGCTCGTGCACGCGCCGAACCTCACGGCGCTCGCGCGCGACGGGGTGGTCTTCGACGCGGCGTACTGCGCCTCGCCGCTGTGCGCGCCGTCGCGCGCCTCGCTGTTGACCGGGATGCTGCCCTCGCGGACGGGCGTCTTCGACAACGCGGCCGAGCTGCGCGCGTCGCTGCCGACGGTCACGCACCACCTCCGCGCCGCCGGCTACGCCACCGCGCTGGCCGGCAAGATGCACTTCGTCGGGCCCGACCAGCTGCACGGCTTCGAGGACCGGCTGACCACCGACGTCTATCCCGCCGACCTCGACTGGACGCCCGACTGGCGCCTGCCCCTCGGCGACCGCCTGCCCTGGTACCACACGATGGAGAGCGTCCTGACCCCCGGCGCGGCGGTCGCGTCGATGCAGGTGGACTACGACGACGAGGTCGCCTTCGAGGCGCGACGCGCGCTCTTCGACCTCGCGCGCCGGCGTCGCGGCGACCCGTTCTTCCTGTGCGTCTCGTTCACGAGCCCGCACGACCCGTGGGAGGTGCCGCGGCGCCACTGGGACCGCTACGACGCCGCGGCGATCGGGCCGCCCGTCGTGCCCGCCATCCCGCTGGAGGCGGCCGACCCGCACAGCCGCCGGCTGCGCGCGATGTACGGCGTCGACGCGGCACGGCTCACCGCCGCGCAGATCCGGCACGCCCGCCACGGGTACTTCGCGGCCATCAGCTACCTCGACGAGCGCGTCGGCGACGTGCTCGGCGCGCTGCGCGACGCGGGCCTCGCGGACGACGCGATCGTGCTCTTCACGGCCGACCACGGAGAGATGCTCGGCGAGCGGGGCCTCTGGTACAAGATGGCCTTCTTCGAGGATTCCGCGCGCGTTCCGCTCATCGTGCACGCGCCGGGGCGTCTCGCCCCGCGGCGGGTCGCCGAGCCGGTCTCGCTGCTGGACGTGGCGCCCACGCTGCTCGAGCTCACCGGGCAACCCGACGCGGGCGCCGGGATGGACGGCGCGTCGCTCGTGCCGCTGCTCGGCGGCGCGGGCGGGCGGCCGGGACCCGTCGTGGCCGAGTACCTCGCCGAGGGCGTCACCTCGCCGGCGGTGATGGTGCGCAGCGGGGGCGCGAAGTACATCCGCTGCCCGGGAGACCCCGATCAGCTCTACGACCTCGGGGCCGATCCTCGCGAGCTGCACGACCTGGCGGCGGACGCGGCCGGCGGCCGGCGCGGCGCGGCGCTGCGGGCGGAGGCCGACGCGCGGTGGGACCTCGCCGAGCTGGAGCGGCGCGTGCTGGCGAGCCAGCGCGAGCGCCGTCTGGTGGCCGGCGCGTTGGCCCGGGGGCGCTACACGCCGTGGGACTTCCAGCCGCACGTCGACGCCTCCATGCAGTACGTGCGCAGCCGCGCCGACCTGTACGAGCTGCAGCGGGGCGCGCGGCTCGACGCCAAAAGCCCGAAGGCGTGAGCGTGTTCGCCGGCGTCCGCGGCGGGCGTTCGGGGCGCCGAAAGCCCGAAGGCGTGAGCGTGTTCGCGGGCGTCCCCGGCGGGCGTTCGGGGCCCCCACCGCCCCAACGCGTGCACGGCTTCGCGGGCGACCGCGGCGGCCGTTCGGGGCGCCGAAAGCCCGAAGGCGTGAACGTGTTCGCGGCGTCCGCGGCGGGCGTTCGGGGTGCCGAAAGCCCGTCGCTGTGAGGGTCCCCCGCGCGCCCGCGGCGCTCGGCGGTCGGCCGGGGCGATAATCGGCAGGTGTCCGATGTGGGAACGGTCCGCAGGCGCCCGCCGGGCGTGCTCGTCGTGGGTGACGCCGAGCCGGAGGTCCAGCCGTGGCTGCGCGCGGCGCGCCACTCCCCGCGGGCGGTGCCGCATGTGCGCGCGGCGCTCGCCGCGCTCCTCGACGCGCCGGTCGACCTCGTCATCGTGGACCGCGAGGCCGATGGCCTCGACGCGGCCGGCGTCTGCCGGGCGCTGCGCGACGAGCCGCGGCTCGACGAGGCGTGGCTGCTGGCGATCACGGCGAAGGGCAAGATGGCCGACGCCGCGCTCGCCGCGGGCGCCGACGACTACCTGCACCGCCCGTTCACGCGGGGCGAGCTGCTCGCCCGGGCGCGGGCGGGCCTGCACGCGGTCCAGCAGCGCTCCGACGACCGGCTCGTGCGGGCGCTGATGGTCAACGTGCCCGGGGCGATCTACCGCTCCGCGTGGCACGCCGACCACGCGCTCGAGCTGATCAGCGACGAGATCGAGCGGATCTCGGGCTATCCGCCGGCGAACTTCGTCGCCAGCGCGCGGCGCACGATCATGAGCATCATCCATCCCGACGACCGCGGGCGGGTCATGGACGCCGTGGGCGACGCGCGCGACCAGACGCAGCCGTTCGTCGTCGAGTACCGGATCGTCCGCGCCGACGGCGAGGTGCGCTGGGTGCTGGACCGCGGCCAGCTGGTGCCCGGCCCCGGCGGCCGGCTCTGGATGGACGGCGCCATCTTCGACATCACCGAGCGCCGCGCGGCCGAGGAGGCGCTGCGCCGCCGCGAGGTCGAGCAGGCCCGCACGGAGGAGCTGCGCGCCTCGCGCGTGCGCATCGTCCAGGCCGCCGACGCGGCGCGCCGCAAGATCGAGCGCGACCTCCACGACGGGGCCCAGCAGCGGCTCGTGACGCTCGCGATCGAGGTGCGCCTCGCCCGCTCGCGCGTCGAGAAGGACCCGGCCTCCGCGGGCGCGTTCCTTGAGCGCCTGGGCCAGGAGCTGGGGGAGGCGTCGGCGGAGCTGCGCGAGCTGGCCCGCGGCATCCACCCGGCCGTCCTCACCGATCGCGGTCTCGCGCCGGCGATCGCGGCGCTCGCCGCGCGCGCGCCCGTCCCGGTCGAGGTGCTGGACCTGCCGGCCCGCCGGCTCGGCGCCGAGATCGAGGCCACGGCGTACTTCACGGTGGCCGAGGCGCTGACCAACGTCGCGAAGTACGCGGGCGCGACCCATGCGACCGTGCGCGTCGCGTGCGAGGGCGACGTCGTCGTCGTCGAGGTCGCCGACGACGGGATCGGTGGCGCCGACCCGGGCGACGGCACCGGCCTGACCGGCCTCGCCGACCGGATCGGCGCCTGCGACGGCTCCCTGAGCGTGACGAGCCCGCCCGGGGCCGGGACGCTCGTCCGCGCGGTACTGCCGCTGGCGCCGTCGGCGCGCGTTCCGGCGTCGCCGCCGCAGGGCGCGCCCGACTCGGCCGAGCGCGGGGTCTAGCCTTGCGGGATGGCCCCGCTCCCGCCGCTCATCTCCGCCGGCGCGCTCGCCGCGCGCCTGGAGGATCCGCGCCTGCGCGTGCTCGACGCCACGACGTGGCTGACCATCGACCCCCACGGCGCCCCGCCCGAGATCGAGAGCGGGCGGGCGGCCTGGGAGGGCGGGCACATCCCGGGCTCGGGGTTCGCCGGGGTGCTCGAGCTCTCCGACCCCGACAGCGACCTGCGCTTCACGCTGCTGTCGCCCGAGCGCTTCGCCGAGGCGATGTCGGCGCTCGGCGTGGGGCCCGGCACGCACGTCGTCGCCTACGACCGGGAGTCGGGCATGTGGGCGACGCGGCTGTGGTGGATGCTGCGGGCCTTCGGGTTCGACGATGTGAGCGTGCTCGACGGCGGCCTGCGGGCATGGCGCGACGCGGGACTTGCGGTGTCGACGGACCGGCCGAGCCATCCGCCGGCGACGTTCGCGCCGCGGCCGCGCCCGGAGCTCATCGCCACGCGCGCGGACGTCGAGGCGGCGATCGCCGGCGGTGAGACGTGCACCATCAACGCGCTGGCCGCCCCGCTGCACTCCGGGCAGGTCCCCGTCGTGCCCGGGCGCCCGGGGCGCATCCCCGGCAGCGTGAACGTCCCGTCGGGCGCGCTCGTCGACCCGGAGACGAACCGCTTCCTGCCGGCCGAGCGGCTGCGCGAGCACTTCGACGGCGTGGGCGCGCTCGACCGCCCGCGAATCGTGACGTACTGCGGCGGCGGGATCGCGGCGACCCTGGATGCCTTCGCGCTGGCGCTGCTCGGGCGCGACGACGTCGCCGTCTACGACGGCTCCATGGTCGACTGGGCCGCCGATCCGTCCGCGCCGCTCGAGGTGGGCTGACGCTGCGCCGGCGGGCCTAGAAGAGCGTCTCGCGGTACCCGCGCGGGAGCTCGTGGAGGATGTCGCGGAGCTCCTTGGGCGCCAGCGCCTCGGCGAGCGTGCCGAACACGGCGCGGGTGTGGGCGAACGCCTCGTCGAAGGCGACGTCCTCCTTGCGCGCGACCCGCTCGACGAACTCGTCGAGCGACATCCGGCGCGGCGTGCCGCGCACGTGCACCCGGCCGCGCTGCAGCGCCTCGCGGAACTGGCCGGGCAGCGCGGCCTGCAGGTCCTCGACCTCGCCCTCGACGAGACGCTCGGCGAGCGTCTCGAGGACGGTCTCGGCCGCGCGCTGCGCTTCGACGAGGTCGAGGTCGGCGCGGCGCCTCACACGGTCGAGGAACTCCTCGAACGAGCGGACCTCGGGCTCGCCGGCCTCGCGGATCTGCCGGGCGACGTCGCCGACCAGCGGCTCGTACTCGTGCGGCAGCTCGTCGACGAGGTCGTCGATCTCGTAGGCGGGGGCCACGCGCGCGAGCGCCGTGAACGCGGCGCGCGCGTGGCGCGCGGCCGTCTCGGCGTCGACCTCCTCGCGCTCGGCGACGCGGCGCACGAACTCCTCGACGTGGAAGGTCTCGGGGCGCTCCTTCGCCTCCCGCAGCCAGAGCCGAAGGTGCTCGGGGACGTCCTCTGCGAGCTCCTGCGCGCGCGCCCCGGAGATCCGCTCGGCGAGCGTCGTGAGCATCGCCATCGCGGCGCGCTCGACGTGGTCGCGATCGAGGCCGGTCTCCTGGCGGATGGTCGTCAGGAAGCGCTCGTAGCGCCAGTTCTCCTCGTGCGCGCGCTCGACGCTCGCCCGCTGGTGCCGCTGCTGCTCGGTCACACGGCGTGCGATAGGCCGCGCGAGCGCCGAGTCCACAGGGCGGTGCGCCCGGGGTGCGCGTCGTGGCGTCCCGTGCGGTCGCTGTCCTCGGCTGCGGCCCCGTCCGCCGGCGGGGTGAGTGTCGAGTTTGTCAGCCTCACGCTGACAAACTCGACCCGCAACTCGCTCGCCCTCGCTCCCTCCTGGGGGCGATCGGACGAGTGCAGCCTTTGTCGTCTCTGCGACGACAAACCCTTCACTCGTCGCGGGAGAGCGCGGGAGCACGCGCCTCTCGCCCTTGGGGCGCCTCCGGGGCCGCCCGCAGCCGTCCATCCCTCGATGCCCACCCACGGCGCCGCGCACCCACGCGGGCGTCGGCGCTGGACACCACCCGACGCCACCCGGTCGACGCCGACGCCGCTGCGCCGGCCACGCGGGTATCCATCACCGCGTGCCCGTCCTGCGCCCGATCGTGCGACCCGGCCTGCGCGTCCTCTTCGTCGGCATCAACCCGTCGCTGCGCTCGGCCGAGGTCGGGCATCACTTCGCGCGGCCGGGCAACCGCTTCTGGCCGACGCTCCACGCCGCCGGGTTCACGCCCCGGCGCCTGCGCCCCGACGAGGACCACGAGCTGCCCGAGCACGGCGTCGGCGTGACGAACATCGCCTTCCGCCCGACCCGCGCGGCGGCGGAGCTCACCGACGATGAACTCAGAGAGGGCGCGGTCGAGCTCGAGCGCACCGTGCGCGAGAACCGGCCCCGGCTGGTCGCCGTCGTCGGGCTCGGCGCCTACCGCACCGCCTTCGCGCGCCCCGGGGCGATGTGGGGCCCGCAGCCGGAGCGGATCGGCGGCCGGCCGGTGTGGGTCCTGCCGAACCCGAGCGGGCTGAACGCCCACTACAAGCCCGCCGACTTCGCGCGGGTCTACGCCGAGGCCGCGGCCTACGCCGACTCGCTGGACCCCTGAGCCATCACCGAGATGGGGCAGAAGCCCTGGGCGTCCACGCGCAGCGCGCGGTGGAACTTGCTGAGGAAGTTCTCGAACGCGACGGTGGCCGTCAGCTCGACGATCTCCTCGGGCGAGAAGACCGACCGCAGCGACGCGAACAGCTCGTCCGAGACGTCCTCGGACGTGACCGTCATCGCCTCGGCGTACGCGAGCGCCACGCGCTCGAGCTCGCCGAAGTGCTCGCTCTCGCGGTATCGCGGAACGTCCAGCAGCTTCGCATCCGACACGCCGTTGTCCCTGCCGACCGCAGAGTGCAGGTCCGTTCAGAACGGACACCCGTTGAGCATCGCGACGCGGACGCGGAGCATCGCCTTCATGTCCATCGGGATGGCCGACGCCTCGGCGAACGCGGCCGCGAACTCCTTCACGGCGCGCAGGACCGGGACGTTGTGGGCGTACAGCTTCGTGTTGTTGAGCACCGCGCCGTAGCGCTCGACGTCGGCCGCGTAGAAGCGCGCCGCCTCGGGCGGGGCGTCGTCCTGCTCGATCGGATCCAGGCGGGGCACGGGCTCTCCAGTCGGCCGCGGCCTCAGATCGGGATGCCCCAGAGCGGGAACCAGCGTTCGAGCTCCTGCTCGAACGGCAGCTCCTCGCCGACCATCGCCTTGATCTGCAGCTCGCGCTCGGTGTCGCGCTGCTTGTCGCCGCGCGCGGGCACGAAGGGGTACCACGTGCCGCGCTTGTAGTTGTAGATGAAGTAGAGCGGGCGCCCCTGGGCGTCCTCGAACGCGAAGACGGCGCACAGCACGCGCTCGTTGTAGCCGCCGACCGCGAGCGCCTCGGACACGGCGTTGACCCCGACGACGAGGTCGTCGAGGTCGGGGTCGTCGATGATCATCCAGCGGTAGCCGAACTCGTCGTCCTGGGTGCTGACGGTCGAGCCGGTCTCCTCGCCGGTGCCCTTCAGCACCTCCTCCATCTCGGAGACGATCTGCTGGAAGTCACCGGTCGCCAGGGGCTGGAAGACGATCGCCGCCTTCCCGCGCGTGCGGATCCCCTGCTGGGCCTCCAGGCCGATGTACGCGGTGGTGATCGCGAACAGGCGGTCGGGCGCCGGGCCCTTGATCTTGCGCTTGCCGAGCAGCGCGTCGAGGAATCCCAACGCCTACCGCGTCCCCTGCAGCTGGGCCTCGAGGCGGGCCAGCGCGGCGATCCGCTTCTCCATCGGCGGGTGCGTCGAGAACAGGCTGAACAGCGAGTTCTTCGCGCCGGCGGGGAAGATGTAGAAGGCGTTGAGCTCCGGGTGCGCGCGCAGGTCGGTCTGCGGGATGCGCTGCATCGTGCCGCTGATCTTCATGAGCGCCGAGGCGAGCGCGCTCGGCCGGCCGGTGATGACCGCCGCGCCGCGGTCCGCGGCGAACTCGCGGTAGCGCGACAGGGCCTGCATCAGGAAGAACGAGACGACGTACACGGCCATCGCGACGAGGATCACGACCAGGAAGCCCGGGCCGTCGTCGTCGTCGTCGCTCTGACCGCCGCCGAAGAAGAAGCCGAACTGGACGATCATCGACGCGATCGAGGCGAAGAAGCTCGCCAGCGTCATGATCATCACGTCGCGGTTGATGATGTGGCTGAGCTCATGGGCGAGGACGCCCTCGAGCTCCGCGGGCGACAGCAGCTCCATGATGCCCGTGGTCGTGCAGATCGTCGCCTCCTTCTTCGAGCGGCCCATCGCGAACGCGTTGGGCATGGAGGTGTGCATGACGGCGACCTTGGGCTTGGGCTGGTCGGCCTGGATGCAGAGGCGGTCGATCATGGCGTGCAGCTCGGGCGCCTCCTGCGGAGACACCTCGCGCGCGCCGACGGCTCGCAGCGCGAGCTTGTCCGAGGCGAAGAACTGGAACACGAGCAGCGCGCCCGCGACGACGAGGATGGTGACGCCGCTGGCGCCGGAGGCGAAAAGAACGCCGACCAGCACCACGTAGACGGCGCCGAGGAGGAGCATCGTGATCAACATGCGGACCTGAAGTCCGGGATCGCGACCGAAGGTAGACGGGCGGGGCATGCATCCAATCTTGCCAAACCGCCAGGCGGCGCAAGCTAGCATCGCGCGCCGCCATGAGGATCCGCCTGCTGATCGCGGCTGCGGTGCTCCCGCTCGCGCTGTGGGCCGTGCTCCCACTTCCGAGCCAGGGTGCGTCGCCGCAGACCCGCCTGAACGACATCCAGAAGAAGATCCAGTCCACCCAGGGCCGGATCGGGAAGCGCAAGGGCACCGAGCGCGTCCTCACGACGCAGATCAGCGCGTACAGCGCGCGGATCGACACGCTCCAGGCGCGGATCGGGCGTCTGCAGCGGCGTCAGGCCACCGTGCAGGCCGACCTCGACCGCAAGCGGGCCGAGCTGACGAAGCTGCAGGGCGACCTGCGCGCGGAGCGACGGCGCCTCGTCCGCCTGCGCTCCCGCCTCGCCGAGGCGCGCACCGCGCTCGCCCAGCGGCTCGTCGAGCTCTACCAGGCCGACAAGCCCGACATCGTCACGGTGATCCTCGACGCCAAGGGCTTCGCCGACCTCCTCGAGCGCGGCGAGTTCATGGAGCGCGTCTCCGACCAGGACCGGCGCATCATCGGCATCGTCCGCGCCGCCCGCGCGGACGCCACGGCGACCGAGGCCCGGCTCGAGCGCTTCGAGCGCCGCCAGCGCCGCGTGACCGCGATCGTGCTCGCCAACCGCAACGAGATCGCGAACGTCAAGGAGGACCTCGTCGGCACCCGCGTCGGGCTCGCCGGCACGCGGTCCGACAAGCGCCGTGCGCTGTTCAGCGTCCGCTCGGACCGCCAGGGGCTCGAGGACCACCTCGACGCGCTGCGCAAGGACGAGTCCCAGGTGCGCGCCAGGCTCGCGAGCGCCACCACCGGCTTCACGCCGCCGCCGGGCGGTGGGTCCGGCCGCTTCATCTGGCCGGTCAACGGCCCGATCACCGGCTCGTTCGGTGAGCAGCGCCCGGGCCACATCCACGCCGGCATCGACATCGCCGCCCCGGGCGGCACGCCGATCCGCGCGGCCGGCTCGGGCACCGTCGTGCTCCTCGGCTGGACCGGCGGCTACGGCAACTACACCTGCATCCAGCACACCGCGAGCCTGTCGACGTGCTACGCGCACCAGTCGCGGTACGGCACGAGCCTCGGCGCGTCGGTGAGCCAGGGCGAGGTCATCGGCTACGTCGGCAACACCGGTCACTCGTTCGGCGACCACCTCCACTTCGAGGTGCGCGTCGGCGGAGCGCCGACCAGCCCGCTGGGCTACCTCTAACCTGACTCGGCGTGCAGCCCGAGATCGACCTCCTCGGCCTGCCGCTGAAGACCTTCGGGCTGATGCTGGCCCTGGGCTTCCTCGCGGCGGGCGCCGTGCTGAGCCGCGCGCTGCGCGAGATCGGCAGGCCGCCGGACTGGTCCTACGAGATGATCTTCGCCGCGCTCGTCGGGGGCCTCGTCGGGGCGAAGCTGTACTGGGCGGTCCAGCACGCCGACGACGGCGGCCTGCTGCGCAACCTCTTCTCCGGCACCGGCCTGGTCTGGTACGGCGGCGCGATCGGCGGCGCCGCCGCGGTCCTCGCGTGGGGCCGGTGGCGCGGCATGCCCACGCTGACCCTGCTCGACATGTGCTCGGCGCCGCTCGCCCTCGGCTACGCGATCGGGCGGATCGGCTGCCAGCTCTCCGGCGACGGCGACTACGGCGTCCCCTGGGACGGGCCGTGGGCGATGGCCTACCCCGACGGCGTCGTGCCGACGGACGTGCCGGTGCATCCGACGCCGATCTACGAGACGCTCGCGATGGCCCTCGTCGCCTGGGGGCTGTGGCGGATGCGCCACCACGTGCGCCCGGGCGTCGTGCTCGGCGCGTACCTCCTGCTCGCCGGCGCCGAGCGCTTCCTCGTGGAGTTCGTGCGCCGCAACGACGACGTCCTCGTCGGCCTGACCGCCGCCCAGCTCGAGAGCCTCGTCATGATGGTCGGCGGCGCGGCGTGGCTGTGGGTCCTCGCCCGCCGGGGCGGCCTGCGGGCGCCGGCGACCGGCGCCCGCGGGATGCCCGCGACGGCCTGACGGCGACGTTTGCGGGTCCGGACGCCGGGCAAGCCCCCATGTCTGGACCGGCGGTCGTGTAGGAACCTGTGAAGCTTCGACGCTCCGCCATTGACGCGCGGCGCCGAGGACCGGCACCCTGGAGCCACGCACTCGAACCGTAGGAGCCCCGAACCCTTGACCGACGCAACGTCACTCGCCATCCCCGCGGGCGCCGTCCTGCTCACCGGCGCGACCGGCTTCGTCGGCACGGAGCTGCTCGCCCGCTACCTGGAGCGCGGTGACCGCCACGTCGTCGCGCTCGTGCGCGCGGCGGACGACGAGGCCGCGGCCGCGCGTGTGCGGGCGACGCTTCACACGGCGTGTGGCGACGCCGGCGCCCATCCCGGACGGGTGACCGCCGTGGCGGGCGACCTCACGTCGCCGCGGCTCGGGCTCGGCGATCGCTGGGAGGGCCTCACCGGCCGGATCGGGGCGATCGTGCACGGCGCCGCCTCCGTGGCCTTCGACCTGCCGCTCGACGAGGCGCGGGCCATCAACGTGGAGGGCACGCGGCGGATGCTCGACTTCGCGCGGGCGTGCCCGGGGCTCGAGCGCTTCACGTACGTCTCCACGGCGTATGTCGCGGGCGAGCGGCGCGGGACGATCTACGAGGACGACATCGGCGGCGACCGCTTCCGCAACGCCTACGAGCGCTCCAAGCACGAGGCCGAGCGCCTCGTCGCCGCGCACGGCGACGACCTCGACGTCACGATCGTTCGCCCGAGCATCGTCGTCGGCGACCGCCGGACCGGCTGGACCGCCGCGTTCAACGTCCTCTACGCGCCGCTGCGCGCCTTCGCGGCCGGCGCCTACGCCGTGTTGCCGGCCCGCCGCCACGCGCCGGTCGACGTGGTCCCGGTCGACTACGTCGCCGACGCCGTCCACGCCCTCGCCGAGGCGCCCGAGGCGGCGGGGCAGACGTTCCACGTCGTCGCCGGCGACGTGGCGAGCACGGTCGGCGAGATCGTCTCGATGGCGAGCGTGCGCTTCAGCCAGCGGATGCCGCGGCTGGTCTGGCCGCGGGTGTACCACGCGATCGTCGGGCCGCTGCTGGCCCGCCGCGGGTCCAGCACCGCCCGGCGGATGATGGCCTCGAGCGAGCCGTACTTCCCGTACTTCGCGATGCGCTCGCGCTTCGACGACGCGCGGGCGCGTGCGCTGCTCGGGCCGCGCGGCATCAGCGCGTCGCCGCTGCACACCTACTTCGACCGCCTCGTGGACTACGCGGTGGCCGCGCGCTGGGGCCGGCATTCGATCCCGCGCCCGGAGGCCGAGCAGCCCGGCGAACGGCCCCTCACGCTCGTCTGAGCGACCCCGGCGGGCGCCCCGCGGGCGCCGGGCGGACGCATGCGGGCGGTGACCGGGCGTCCCCGTCGGCCGCCGGGGGCGCGCCTAGGATGTCGCGCGGATGCTGGACGCGACGAACGGAGGCTGCATCCTCGTGGTCGAGGACGAGCGGTCGATCGCCGAGCCGCTCGTGCGCGCGCTCGCGCGCGAGGGCTTCACGCCCGTCCACGCCGCGACGGCGGCCGAGGCGCTCGAGCTGGCGGCCGCCGAGCGCCCGCGGCTGGTGCTGCTCGACCTCGCCCTGCCCGACGGCGACGGGCGAGACGTCTGCCGCGCGCTGCGCCGCGACTCCGACGTGCCGATCGTCATGCTCACGGCCCGCGGCACCGAGACCGACCGCATCGTCGGGCTCGAGCTGGGGGCCGACGACTACGTCGTCAAGCCGTTCTCGAGCGGTGAGCTCATCGCGCGCATCCGGGCGATCCTCCGGCGCGCCGAGGGCGGCGGCCAGCGCGCGACGCCCATCTCCCTGCGCCTGGGCGCGCTCGAGATCGACGAGGGCCGGCGCCTGGCGAGCATCGACGACACCCCGGTGGACCTCACGCGCAAGGAGTTCGACCTGCTCATGCGCCTCGCGCGCGAGCCCGGCGTGGTCGTCCGCCGCGAGGACATCATGGCCGACGTCTGGGACGAGAACTGGTGGGGGTCGACGAAGACCCTCGACGTCCACATCAGCTCGCTGCGGCGCAAGCTGGGGGAGGACCCGGCCGAGCCGCGCTACATCCACACCTCGCGCGGGGTCGGCTTCCGCCTCGCGACGCCCGAGGAGCTCTCGCCGTAAGCCTGCGCACCCGCCTGCTGCTCGCGCTCGCCTACGTCCTCGTGCTCGCGATCGTGGCGCTCGAGGTCCCGCTGGCCCAGACGTACTCCGACCGCGTGAGCGCCGAGATCCGCTCGCAGGCGATCGGGCAGGCCGAGCTGCTGGCGAGCGCGGCCAACCCGCGGCTCGCCCGTTCCGACCGTCCCCGGCTCCAGGACCTCGTCGTGTCGGCGGCCGCGAGCACGCGGGGCCGCGTGATCGTCGTCGACGCGCGCGGGCGCCTGATCGCCGACAGCGTGCGCCCGCCCGTCATCGGCGCCGACTACGGCAACCGCCGCGAGATCGCCGAGGCGCTGCGCGGGCGGCGGGTGAGCGGCGAGCGCGACAGCGCGACGCTCGAGGAGCGCCTGCTCGTGACCGCCGTGCCCATCCTGCGCGACGGGCGGCCCGCCGGGGCCGTGCGGGTGACGCAGAGCACGACCGCGGTGGCGCAGGCCAAGCGTCGCGTGATCCTGCAGCTGATCCTCGTGGGCGCCGTCGTGCTCGTGATCGGCATCGGCGCCGGCTGGCTGATCGCCGCGCAGATCGCGCGGCCGATGCGGCGCCTGGAGGCGACCGCGCAGCGCGTGGCCGGCGGGGACCTCGGCGCGCGCGCCAGCGAGGAGGGCGCGACCGAGCAGCGCTCGCTGGCCGTGTCCTTCAACGAGATGACCGCGCGCCTGGTCCGGCTGCTCGAGGCGCAGCGGCAGTTCGTGGCCGATGCCTCGCACCAGCTGCGCACGCCCCTGGCCGCCGTCCGCCTGCGCCTGGAGGACGCGCGCGCGACCGACGCGGGCCCCGAGGCGGCCGAGCAGATCGACCGCGGGATGGACGAGCTCGACCGCCTGGCGCGCACGATCGACGAGCTGCTGACGCTCAGCGCCGCCGGCGAGGCGGACCGCCCGCCCGAGCCGGTGGACGTCGCCGACGCCGCCGCCGACGCCGTCGACCGCTGGCGCCCGTACGCCGACGCGCGCGGGATCGAGCTCACGCTGGACGGCAACCCCGACGGGGCGCGCGCCGCCCGCGCGCGCAACGCCGACGTTGCCCGGATCCTCGACGCGCTCATCGAGAACGCGGTGCGCTACACGCGCCCCGACAGCCGCGTGACGATCGCCGTCGACGGCACGGCCGTCGAGGTGCGCGACGAGGGCCCCGGGCTCGCCGAGGGCGAGCTCGAGCGGGTCTTCGAGCGCTTCCACCGCGGCCGCGCGGGGGCGGGGATCACCGGCAGCGGGCTCGGCCTGCCGATCGCCCGCGCGCTCGCCCGCCGCTGGCAGGGCG
>JAXDHC010000027.1:0-10278 GCA_034664705.1 Solirubrobacteraceae bacterium | reverse complement strand
ACTTCGACGGCGTGGCGAACGACCAGGACGGCAACCCGATGACCATCGAGAACGCCGTGTGCCTGCACGAGGAGGACGCGGGCATCTCCTGGAAGCACACCGACTTCCGCACCGAGGAGGTCGAGGTCCGCCGCCTGCGGCGGCTCGTCGTCTCGTCGATCGTCACCGTCGGCAACTACGAGTACGGGTACTTCTGGTACCTCTACACCGACGGCACGATCGAGTACGAGGTCAAGCTCACCGGCGTCCTGTCGACGGGCGCGATCGCGGAGGGCGAGCAGCCCAAGCACGGCGTGCTCCTGGCCCCGGGCCTGTACGGCCCCCACCATCAGCACTTCTTCTGCGTGCGGATGGACATGGAGGTCGACGGCGAGAACAACAGCGTCGTCGAGGTCGACTCCGAGCCGCTGCCGCCCGGTCCCGAGAACCCGTTCGGGACGGCGTGGGTGACGCGGCGCACCGTCCTCGAGCGCGAGTCCGACGCCCAGCGGATCATCGACCCGCTGCGCGGCCGGTACTGGCGGATCGAGAACCCGTCCATGGCGAACGGCGTCGGGGACCCGGTCGCCTACAAGCTGATGCCGGGCGACAACGTGCTGCCGATGGCGGCGCCCGACAGCGGCCAGGCGTCGCGCGCCGGCTTCACGCGCAACCACGTCTGGGTGACGGCGTACGAGCCGACCGAGCGCTACGCGGCGGGCGACTACCCCAACCAGCATCCCGGCGGCGAGGGCCTGCCCGCGTTCGTCAAGGGCGACCGCCCCGTGGCGGACACGGACCTCGTGCTCTGGTACTCGTTCGGCGCGCACCACGTCGTGCGCCCCGAGGACTGGCCGGTCATGCCGGTCACCCACATCGGCTTCAAGCTCAAGCCGAGCGGCTTCTTCGACGGCAGCCCCGCGCTCGACATGTCCCCGAGCGCGGCGGCGCACTGCGAGCACCACACGACCCAGGTGCCCGAGCCCGGCCTCGAGGGCATGGGCGAGGGCAACGGCACCGGAAAGACCAACGGCGCGGGCTGATCGCGGTGCTGGCGCACATCGGTGGCCTCCCGGTCGAGGAGGCCCTCCGTGCCGGTCCCGGCGTCCTCGTCGGGGCCGGCGCGCTGGCGCACCTGTGGCGCACGCGCATGGCGCGCGGCGGCGCCGGCGCGCGCCGATGGCCCGGCCGGCGGCGCTCGCCCTCGCCGGCTGTGGCCGCGGGCGTCCCGGCCGCTCAGGCCAGGACGGAGACGAGCGCGCCGTAGCGGCGCCCGTCGGCGGGCGCGCGGCGCCCGAATCGGTCGTAGAGCTCGCCCACCGCCGCCGCGGCATGGCGTGGGGCGGGCTCCTCGACGAGCACGCTGTCGACCACCTCGGCGTCGTGCCAGGCGTCGGCCCGCCAGACGGCCGGGGTCATGGATGGCACGGGCGAGATCACGGGCGTCCAATCCTGACGGCGCCGCGGCCCGCGCCGGTGAGCAGGTGACGCCGATGCGGGTGCGGCTCCTTGCACACCGCTCTGCCCGAATCGGCAGGCGGTCACGCCGCGCGGGGCAGCAGGCGCACGGCGAGCGGCGCGAGCAGGACCATCACGAGCACGCGCAGCGCCTGCACGGCGACGATGAACGTCGTGTTCGCGCCGGCGCCGAACGCGGCCGCGAGGACCGCGTACAGGCCGCCCGGCGTCGTGGCCAGGTAGGCGTCGAGCAGCGAGGCCTGCGTCGTGGCCGCGAGCGCGATCGCCAGCCCGAAGCACGCGACGAGCAGCGCGACGACGCAGAGGAGCACGGGCACGAGCAGGCGCCCGACCGTCCGCACGGTCTCGAGCGTGAAGCGCAGGCCGATGCTCAGCCCGATGGCGGCGAACGCGACTTCGCGCACGAGCGGCGGCACGGAGAACGCGCCGGCGAGGCCGAGCACCGTCAGGACCCCGGCGGCGATCATCGGCCCGAGGACCACGCCGGCGGGGATCCGCAGGACGCGCCCGACGGCCACGCCGCCCGCCGCGAGGCCGATCGTCAGCGCCCAGTCCACCGGCCGCCCGAGCAGCGCGTCGCCCGGGACGACGGCGGCGGCGGCCTCGTGGCCGGCGAAGGCGAGCGGCACGAGGAGCGGCGTGACGAGCACGACGATCAGCACGCGCAGGTACTGCATGAACGCCACGAGCCGGTCGTCGCCGCCGAGCTCGCCGGCCATCCCGACGATCCCGCTCGCCCCGCCGGCGACCATGCCCAGCGCGGCGGTGCGCGGCTCGGTCCCCGTGAACCGCGCGAGGGCGGCCCCGACGCCGAGGCTGAGCGCGAGCGTCGCCGCGCTGGCGAGCAGCACGGGCAGCCACGACCGCCCGACGGCCGCCAGCGCCGAGGACTGCAGCAGGGCGCCGAGCGCGACGCCCGTCACCGCCTGCGCCGCCGTGAACGGCGCGTCGGGCAGGACGAGGCGGTCCGGCCACGCGATCGCCACCCCGAGCCCCAGCAACAGGCCGGCGAAGAGGTAGGACGACGGCAGCCCGGCCTCTCCGAGCGCCCATCCCGTGGCGCCGGCGGCGGCGGCCAGCGCCGCCCATGGCGCCCATCTGCGCATGCGCCCGAGGCTACTCGCGGGCGGCTGCCCCGCGCCGCGGGGCGCCGCCGCTATGTTGAGGCACCGACCACCCCGTCCAGAGCCGAGGACCGCATCCGATGACCGACCTCTCCCCCCGCCCGAACCGCACGCCGCGCCGCACGCGCGAGGAGCGCGCCTACCGGCTCACGCTCGCGGGCGGCACGGCCGCGGTCGTGGCCGTGGTCACCTTCGTCCTCGCCCTCATCGGCGTGCTCGGCTTCGGGATCCCGGTGCTGGCCGGGATCGTGGCGGTCATCTCCGCGGTGCTGTTCCGGCGGACGGTCGCCCCGTAGCGCGCTCGAGCCACGCGAGCACGTCGGCCGCGTTGCGGTCCGGCGGGAAGACGGGATAGAACACCTTCTCGATCCGTCCCTCGTGGGCGACGAACGTCAGGCGCCGGTAGAGCCGCATCCCGCTCGTCTCGAACGTCGGCAGGCCCATCACGCGCTCGAGGACGAGCTCCTCGTCGCTCAGCACCGGGTACCGGATGCGCTCGCGGGCGGCGAACTCCGCCTGGTCGGCCGGGGACTGCGCGCTCAGCCCGATGACGCTCGCACCGAGCGCCGCGAGCTCGCCCGCGTGGTCGCGGAAGGCGCAGCTCTGCGGCGTGCACCCGCGCGCGCCCGGGATCGCGTCCCAGCCCTCTGGCAGCGGCTCCCCGGGCCGCCCGGTGCGCGGGTAGACGTACACGACGACGCGGTCCCCGCCCGCGGCGGCCGCGGCGAGGTCCAGCTCGCCGCCGAGCGTGGAGGGCAGGCGCACGGCCGGGACCGCGGTGCCCACGAGATGGTCCGCTGCGCCGTCGTCCTGCGGGACGGGCAGCTCCGGCGGAAGCTCGGTGAAGTCCTTGGCCACGTGTCGATCGTCCCACGCTCCGCGCCGGCGCGCGTAGCATCCGCCCCGGCCGTGGACGCCATCCACCACATCGACCTCGTCGTCACGTCGCTCGAACGGAGCCTCGCGTTCTACCGCGGCCTGCTCGCGCCGCTCGGATACGTGCGGGAGGGCGAGATCACCGGCGAGCGCGGCGAGCGCGTCGTCTACCTCAACCAGGTGACGAGCGGCGGGGCCGTCGGCCTGCGCGAGCGCCAGTCGCACGCCAATCCCGTCCCGTACGACCGCTACGCGGTGGGCGTGCACCACGTCGCCTTCGTCGCGACGTCGCGCGCGATGGTCGACGAGCGCGCCGCATGGCTGCGCGAGCAGGGCGCGACCATCGAGAGCGAGCCGCGCGAGTACGACTACATCCCCGGCTACTACGCCGTCTTCTTCCATGACCCGGACGGCATCAAGCTCGAGATCGTCCACCGCCCCGACGACCCGGACACGGCCGGGCTCGTGCGCGAGCTCGCCGAGCGCGTGGCCCGGCTGGAGGGCGGCGGCCGATAGCGCCGGCGGTCGCCTAGAGCGCGCCCGCCGCGAACGTGTCGCACCGGCTCGCGTCGCCGGTGCGATACCCGGTGTCGAACCACTTCTGGCGCGAGGCGGCCGACCCATGGGTCCAGCTCTCGCGGTCGACGCGTCCGGTGGCCCGCTGCTGGATGCGGTCGTCGCCGACGGCGGCGGCGGCGTCGAGGCCGTCGGCGATGTCCTGGGTCGTGAGGTCCTCGATGTACCCCGTCTCGACCGCGTGCGCGGCCCAGACGCCCGCATGGCAGTCGGCCTGCAGCTCGAGACGCACCGAGCCCGACGCCTCGCCCCGGCGGTCGGCGCCGACCCGCTTGTCGGTGCCGAGCAGGTGCTGGACGTGGTGGCCGTACTCGTGGGCGATCACGTAGGCCTCGGCGAAGGCGCCGCCGCGCGCGCCGAACTGCGAGCGCAGCTGGTCGTAGAAGGAGAGGTCGATATAGACGGTCTGGTCCGGCGGACAGTAGAACGGCCCCACGGCGGACGACGCCGCGCCGCAGCCGGTGTTCGTCTGGCCGGTGAAGAAGCGCGTCGGCGCCTGGCGATAGCCCTTGACCTGGTCGGCCCAGTAGGACTGCACCGAGTTGACGACCCCGACGATCCGGCAGTCCTCGCGCTGGTTGGCGTCGCTGCCCGTGCGGCAGGTCGACGAGAGCTCGCTCGCCGGAGCCGTCGACGAGCCGCCGGTCCCGAGCGAGTACGGATCCGAGCCGCCGCCGCCCACGTCGACCCCGAGCAGCGCGAGCACGACGACGACGAGGATGGCCCCCGCCCCACCGCCGACCGCGAGGCCGCGACCGCCGCGCGCGCCGCGCTGGTCCTGGACCTGGCCGGTGTCGAGCCGCGCGTCGCGCCGGAACCGCATGGCGCGATCGTTCCCCCGCCCATCCGGCGCTACTCGCGCCGCGCGGAGAGGATCGGACGCGGACGGGTCAGGCCAGGGTCGGAAGCCTCGGGCGGCGTCGCGTCCGCGGGCCGGCCGCTCCGGGATCGGGCGCCGGGCGCCGGCGGGCGGCGTCGAGCGGCTGGCCCGCGAGCTGGCCGCCGGCGCAGTCCTCGCAGCGCACGACGCGGCGCGGATTGCGGATGCCGGCCAGGCCCAGCAGCCCGCCGGCGGCCACCAGCGTGGCGGCGATCCCGATCCCGACGTGGAAGGCATGGACGGACGCCGCCTGCACCGCCTCGGCCACCCGCGGGCCGGCCCGGGCGGGATCCACGCGGGCCAGCGTCTCACCGCGTGCCTGCGCGACGGCGGCGCGGGCCGGTGGGGCGAGCGGGCGCCCGTCGAGGCGCTGGTCGAGCGCGGAGCCGAACTGGGCGGAGACGACCGCGCCGATCGCCGCGACGGCGAGCAGGCCGGCGACGCGCGCGATCGCGTTGTTGACGCCCGACGCGATGCCGGCGGTCGACTCGTCGGCGTCGGAGAGCACCGTGGCCGTCAGCGGCGCCACCGTGCACGAGAGCCCGATCGAGAACACCAGCAGCGCCGGGAGCAGATCGGTGACGTAGTCCAGGCCGGCGTCGAGGCGCAGCATGAGGACCAGCCCCGCGGCCGCGGTCAGCGGCCCGAGGCCCATGAACAGCCGCGGCCCGAAGCGGTCGGCGAGCCGCCCCGCGCGCTTGGACACGGCGAACATGACGAGCGTCGAGGGCATCGTCGCCAGCCCGGCGTGCAGCGCGTCGTAGCCCGCGACCTGCTGGAGGAAGAGCACGAGGAAGAAGAACGTCACGCTCAGCCCGCCGTACATGGCGAAGGTCTGCAGGTTGCCGACCGCGAAGTTGCGCCGCCGGAACAGCGCGAGCGGCAGCATCGGCGCCGGGGTGCGGCGCTCGTGGCGCAGGAAGGCGCCGAGCAGCAGCAGCCCGCCCAGGCCGGGGCCCCACACCTCCGCGCTGCTCCAGCCGACGGCGGGCTGGCGGATGAGGGCGAGCACGGGCCCGGCGAGCCCGAGCGCGGTGAGCGCGGCGCCGAGCCAGTCCACGCGCGCGTGCACGGCGCCGCGCGCACGGGCGGGCACGGCGAGGGCGATCAGCACCAGGGTGAGCGCCACGAACGGGACGTTGATGGCGAAGATGAGCCGCCAGGAGACCGCGTCGACGAGGTAGCCGCCGACGAGCGGGCCGATGACGGTGGCGATCGCCGACCACGCCGTCCACGAGCCGATCGCGGCGCCGCGCTCGGCGGCGGGGAACGCGGCGATGATCACCGCCAGCGCGCTCGGCGTCAGCAGCGCCCCGAACGCGCCCTGCAGCGCGCGCCCGGCGACGAGCAGCTCGATGCTCGGCGCGACCGCGCACAGCACCGAGACGAGGCCGAAGCCCGCGACGCCGATCGAGAACACGCGACGCTCGCCGAAGACGTCGCCCAGCGACCCGCCGACCAGGATCAGCGAGCCCAGCGTGAGCAGGTAGGCATTGGCCACCCACTGCTGGCCGGCGAGCCCGCCGCCGAGGTCGACGCGGATCGCCGGCAGGGCGACGTTGACGGCGGTGGCGTCGAGCCCGGCGACGAACGAGCCCATGATCGCCGCGACGAGGGCGAGCCGCTTGCGGCGGTCGCTCGCCGCGGACGCCGTCTGTCCGGGGTCCGCGAGGGTGTCGTCAGCGTTGCCGGCGCCCGTCATCAGGTGGTCTTGATGAGACCACCGTCGATCACATAGTTCACGCCGGTGACGTTCGCGGTGCGCTCGGACGCCAGCAGCGTGACGAGCGTGGCGACCTCCTCGGGCGTCGTGAAGCGCCCGGTGGCGAAGCCGCCGATGCCCGCGACGACAGTCTCGCGGGCCGTGGCGACGTCGACGCCGGTCGCCTCGGCCACCGTCTCGGCCACGCCGTGCTCGCCGAGCCACAGGTCGGTGCCGACGGGCCCGGGCGACACGCAATTCACGCGCACGCCGCGCGGCCCGAACTCCTGGGCCAGCGACTTGCTGAGGTTGACCAGAGCCGCCTTGGCGGCGCCGTAGTCGATCGTGTCGGCGTCGGGCTGGAAGAAGGCGTTGACCGAGGCGACGTTGACGATCGCGCCGCCTCCGTCGTCCAGCATGTGGACGAGCGCGGCGCGGGTCGCCCGCAGGGCGGCGAAGAAGTTCATCTCCATCGCCCAGGCGAACTCGTCGTCGCTGGTGCCGAGGAACCCGTCGAGTCGCAGGCGGACCGCCCCGACGTTGTTGACCAGCACGTCGACCCGGCCGTGCTCGTCGACGGCGCGCTGGATCAGCAGCGACGGGCCGCCCGGCACGGCGAGGTCGACCGCCACGGCGGTCACGCCGTCGATGCCGTCCAGGCCTCCGGTGCTGCGGGCGCCCGCCACGACGTGGGCGCCCTCGTCGGCGAGCGTCCGCGTGACGGCCAGGCCGATCCCCTTGCTGGCGCCCGTCACGACCGCGACCTTGTCGGCGAGGTTGAGGTCCATGTGGCTGCTCCTTGCGGTCGGCTCTCAGTCAGGCGACGCGGGCGGCGCGCGCGGACAGGGCGGCCGTGCGGATCAGGTCCGCGACGGCGGCCGGCTGGGACAGCGCGACGAGGTGCGAGGCGTCGACCTCCACGACGTCGGCGCCGGCGCGCTGGGCCATGTGGCGCTGCGCATCGGGGTGGATCGCGCGGTCGGCCGCCGCGACGAGGTACCACGAGGGCAGCGTCCTCCACCCGGCGGCGTCGGCCTTCTCGTCGAGGGCGGCGGCCGCGATGGGTCGCTGTCCGGCCGCGAGGACGGCGGCCGTCGCGGGCGGCAGGTCGGCGGCGAGGACGCCGGGGAAGGCGTCGGCCCGCACGGAGAGCTCGACGGCGGTCCGCCCGCCCGGCGTGCGGAACGTGGCCGGGCGCAGCGCCGCGGCGAAGCCCGTCCTGGGGAAGCCGGCGGCGGTGTCGCTGCTGCTCTCCCCCTCGTCCAGCGCGAAGGCGGTGACGTAGACGAGCCCCACGACGTTGCCGGCCCGGGCGGCGGCGACCGTGGCGACGGCGCCGCCGTAGGAGTGCCCGACCAGGAGCACCGGCCCGTCGAACTGCGCCGCGACGCTCGCGATGTAGTCCGCGTCGGCGGACAGCCCGCGCAGCGGGACCGCCGGGGCGACCACCCCGATGCCGGCGAGCTGCAGCGCGGCGATGACACCGGCCCAGCTCGACGCGTCGGCGAACGCGCCGTGCAGCAGGACGACGGTGGGCGTGCTGCCGTTCATGAACGAGCGCTCGGGGAGGCTCATGGCCGCGATCCCTTGGTTGCACGTCGGGGCACGATCGAACGTAGGCCCGGAGACCCCGGCTCGCGTGAGTCATTCGACTGCGGACCGACCGCCGCTCAGCGGCCGGGCGACGGCGCGCCCGCGGCGTCGAGCGCGGCGTGCAGGTCGGCCCGCGAGGTCACCCCGAGCTTGGGGAAGATCCGGTAGAGGTGCGAGCCGATCGTGCGGTGCGAGAGGTAGAGCCGCTGGCCGATGTCACGGTTGGACAGCCCGTCGGCGGCCATCCGCGCGATCTGCAGCTCCTGGGGCGTGAGGTCGTCGCGGGCGTCCGGCGTGCGGCGGCGCGTCGTCTCGCCCGATGCCCGCAGCTCCTGGCGCGCGCGCTCGCTCCACGGCGTGGCGCCCAGCGCATCGAACGACTCCCGCGCCGCACGCAGCAGCGCCCGGGAGTCTGCCACGCGCCGCTGCCGGCGGAGCCAGGCGCCGTGGGCGAGCAGCAGCCGGGCGCGAAGGAACGGCCATGCCGCCAGGTCGGCGCCGAGCGCCTCCTGGAAGCGCGCCTCCGCCTCGTCGTCCCCGGCCAGCAGCGCCCGCGCGTAGGCCAGCCCCACGAGCAGCAGCGGCGACCTGGCCCGCGCGGCGTCCGCCTCCAGCGCGAGCACCGCCGCGCGCGCCTCGTCGTGGTGGCCGCTGTGCACCGCGGCATCGACGAGGTCGGCGACGGCCCAGTGGCGAACATAGGGCTGGGAGGCGATGTCGGCGGGGTCGAAGATGCGGTACAGCGCCTCGTAGGCGTCCGCGTGGCGCCCGGCCGTGAGCGAGGCGGCTCCGCGCGCGAGCTGGACGAGCGCCAGCACCGGCGCGGCGCCCATCGGCAGGAGCACGCGCTCGGCCTCGGCGGCCAGCGCCTCCGCGCCGTGCGCGTCGCCGCGCAGGCCGGCGAGCGTGGCCTCGGCGGCCTGCGCCGAGGCCAGCCAGGTGGGCTGCGCAGTCTCGCGCGCCAGTCGTCCGGCCTCCTGGGCGGCGGCGAGGGCGTGGCTCCAGCTGCCGGCGAAGATGCCCGTCAGCGCCTGGGACACGAGCGCGCGCGCGAGCAGCCCGAGCCGCCCCTGGGCGCGGAGTCCCGCGACCGCCGCCTCCAGGAAGCGCGCCGCCTGGTCGAAGGCGCCCACCCCGGTCGCCGCGGTGCCCCAGAGGCGGAGCGCCTCCGGGTCGCCGCCGGCCTCCGCGGTCAGCCGCGTCAGGCGGTCGATCACGACCGCTCCCTTGTCGATCGGACTGGCGAAGGCGAGGATCGCGATCAGCTGTGCGTCGTCCGCGGGCACGGGGATCCGCTCGGCCGCCGCGACGATCAGATCGCGCGTCTCCTGATCGGGGCTGTCCCACCAGCACCGCAGCGCCACGGTCAGCAGCGAGCTCAGCGCCCGCTCGGTGTCGCCGTCGAGGCGCATCCGGTCCGCGATCTCGACGAACGCGCGGGCCTTCGCGGCGCCCGACCACCGGCCGTCCTCGAACACCTCCCGCAGCCACGACAGGCGCGGGAGCTCGAGCGGCCCGAGCTCGAGGGGCGCGGCGTCGTGCAACAGGCGGAGCACGACGTCGTGGCGGCCGATCTCGAACGCGAGCTCGGCCGCGCTCAACAGCCGGTCGCCCCGGCGCGTGGAATCCTCCGTCAGCCGCGCCGCATGCTCGAGCGCGGCCACCGCGGCCACGATCGCGCCACGGCGCACCGCGCGCGCGGCGGCATCGTCGAGATCGCCCGCCACGGCCTCGTCGGGCCCGACGGTCGCGCCGACCTGGTGCCACACGCGGCGGTCGGGCTTCCCGGCGAGGACCTCCGCGAGGGCCGCGTGCGCGTCCTGGCGCTGCGCGACGGTCGTGCCCTGGCGGATCGCCGAGCGGACCACGGGGTGGCGGAAGCGCAGCGTCGTCTCCTCGAGGTCGATGAGCCCGGCGGCCTCGGCGGGCTCCAGGTCGGACACCCCCACGCCGGCGCCGGCGATCAGCGCGGCGGCGCCCAGGATCTCGGCCAGGGCGTCCTCGTCGTCGAGGGCGGCGACGACCAGCAGCGCGCGGGTGTCCGTCGGCAGCTCGGACATCCGCGCCGC
>JAXDHC010000026.1:0-4276 GCA_034664705.1 Solirubrobacteraceae bacterium | reverse complement strand
GACGCGCTGGGGCTTCCAGCAGGTCGCGCGCCGGCACGGGGACTTCGCGCTCGTCGGCGTGGCGGCCGTCGCCACCGTGGACGAGTGGGGGCGATGCACCCGCGCGCGCATCGCGCTCAGCGGCGTCGCCGACGTCCCGGTCCTCGCCGTCGAGGCGCAGGAGCACCTCGTGGGAGGCGACCTCGGGCAGGGCGCGGAGGAGGCCGGCCGCCTGGCCGCGGCCACCCTCGACCCGCCCGACGACTTCCACGCCACCAGCAGATACCGCAAGCGGGTCGCGCAGACGCTCGTCGCGCGAGCCGTCCGGCAGATGGCCGAGGAGGCCGCATGACGACGAGCACCCGGGCCGACGTGTCCGAGGCCCAGCGCCCGGTCACGCTGCGCGTCAACGGCAGGGCGATGACCGCGCTCGCGGAGCCGCGCATGCTGCTGTCGGACTTCCTGCGCCACGAGCTCGAGCTGACCGGCACCCACGTCGGATGCGAGCACGGGGTGTGCGGAGCGTGCACCGTGCGGATGGACGGCGACATCGTGCGCTCGTGCATCGTCTTCGCCGTCCAGGCCGAGGGCGCCGAGCTCGAGACCATCGAGGGCCTCGCCGCGCCCGGCGAGCTGCACCCGATCCAGCAGGCGTTCCGCGAGCACCACGCCCTGCAGTGCGGGTTCTGCACGCCCGGCATGGTCCTCGCGGTCCAGACGCTCCTCGAGCAGAACCCCGACCCGTCCGAGCAGGAGGCCCGCGAGTACCTGGCCGGGAACATCTGCCGGTGCACCGGCTACGTCGGCATCGTCGACGCCGTCCTCGCAGCGGCCCGGGCGCTGCGCTCAACGACGCCGGCCGAGGAGGTCGCATAGATGGCCACGCAGGTGCACGACGCCCCGCCCGCGGGCGCGCCGTCCTACGTCGGGTCGCGCGTGCTGCGCACGGAGGACCCGAAGTTCCTGACCGGCGCGGCGCGGTACACCGACGACGTCCATCTGCCCGGGATGCTGCATGCGGCCTTCCTGCGCAGCCCGCACGCGCACGCCCGCGCGACGGCGATCGACGCGAGCCGCGCGACGGCGCTGCCCGGCGTCGTCGGCGTCTACACCGAGGCGGACCTGGCGGGGCTCGTCGCGCCCCTGACGACGCTGTTCGAGCGGCCCGAGGTCGGGACGATCACGCGCCCGCCGCTGGACTCGACGACGGCGCACTACGTCGGGCAGGCGCTCGCCGTCGTCGTGGCCGAGTCGCGCTACGTCGCGGAGGACGCTCTCGAGGAGATCGAGGTCGAGTACGAGCTGCTGCCCGTCGTGATGGACCCCGAGAAGGCGCTGGAGGCCGGCAGCCCGGTGCTGCGCCCCGAGCTCGGGAGCAACAACTACGCGCACATCGAGTTCCAGCGTGGCGACGTCGAGCGCCTGTTCGCCGAGGCCGACCACGTCTTCCGAAAGCGCCTGGACCACGGCCGCCACATGGCCGCCCCCCTGGAGACCCGCGGGGTGGTCGCCGACTACCGGGCGGCCACGGGCGAGCTGACGATGTGGAGCTCGACCCAGCTCCCGCACTACCTGCGCACGGTGCTCTCGGGGCTCCTCGGCATGGCCGAGAACAAGATCCGCGTCATCGCCGAGGACGTCGGCGGCGGATTCGGCCTGAAGGCCATCGTCTTCGACGAGGAGGCGATCGTCCCCGCCCTCGCACGGCTCCTGGCCCGGCCCGTCAAGTGGATCGAGGACCGCTACGAGCACCTCGCGGCGTCGGTGCACGCGAAGGACCAGATCTGCGAGATCGAGGCCGCGCTCACGAGCGACGGGCGGATCCTCGCCTTCCGCGGACGGCACGTCGGCATCAACGGGGCATGGCCCGGGCACCCGTGGACGAGCCTCGTGGACCCGCTGTGCGCGGCGATGCTGATGCCGAGCATCTACGACATCGAGGCGGTCGGGTTCACGGTCGACAGCCCGCTGACCAATCGCGCGCCGATCGGGCCCTACCGCGGCATCGGGTGGACGGCCGGGCAGGCCACCATGCAGCTGCTCCTCGACGACGCCGCCGCGGCGCTCGGCATGGACCCCACCGAGCTGCGCCTGAAGAACGCGATCCCCGACGCGCCGTTCGTCTCGGCGACCGGCATGAGCTACGACGGCGGCAGCTACAGCGCGTCGATCCACAAGCTCCTCGAGATGGTCGACCTGCCGGCGTTCCGCGGCCGCCAGGCGGAGCTTCGCGAGCAGGGGCGCTACATCGGGATCGGCATCAGCCCGTACATCGAGCCCACCGGCTGGGGCGCCGAGCTCTCGCGCATCCAGGGCTTCCCGTGGGAGTTCTTCGACTCCGCGAGCGTGACCGTCGAGCCCGACGGCTCGGTGATCGTCACGACGGGGATGCAGAGCCACGGCCAGTCCCACGAGACCACGTTCGCCCAGGTGGCGGCCGACGCGCTCGGCGTCCGCTTCGAGGACGTGCGTGTCATGCAGGGCGACACGGCCCTGGCGGTCTACGGCAACGGCACCTACGCCAGCCGCAGCGCCGTCATCGGGGGCGCGTGCATCATGCGCGCCGGCGCCGAGGTCAAGGAGAAGCTCGTCGAGATGGCCGCCCACGCGATGGAGGTGGGCGTCGGCGACGTGGAGATGGCCGAGGGCGAGGCCCGCGTCCGCGGCGTGCCCGGCAAGCGCATGTCGCTGCGCGAGATCGCCGGCTTCGCGTACTACGGCGGAACGCGGCGGCCGCCCGACGTCGAGCCGAGCCTCACCGCGACGCGCTCCTACGACCCGCCGCAGACCTACGCGAACGGCACGTTCGCCGCGATCGTGGAGGTCGACGCCGGGACCGGCAAGGTGACGATCGAGGAGATCGTCTGCTGCGAGGACTGCGGGCGGATGCTCAACCCCATGGTCGTGGACGGCCAGGTCCACGGCGCGGTCGCCCAGGGGATCGGCGGCGTGCTGTACGAGGAGATCGCCTACGACGACGAGACCGGCCAGCTCCTCACCGGCACGCTCGTCGACTACCTGTACCCCTCGACGGTGGAGGTGCCGCCGATGCGCATCTCGCACATCGAGACGCCCTCGGTGGTGACCGAGGGCGGGATCAAGGGCGCAGGGGAGTGCGGCACGATCGCCGCCGGGCCCGCGGTGCTCAGCGCGATCACGGACGCCCTGACGCCGTTCGGCCGGATCGAGATCACGAAGACCCCGCTGCGCCCGGGCGACATCCTCGACCTGATGGACGCGGCGCGGCGGTGACGGCCCCCAGCGGCGATCACTTCGCGTCGATCGAGGACGTCGAGGAGGCCTTCCGCGGAGCCTCCTACCTGACGCACCGGGGCCTGGCCACCGCCCTCTACCTCGCGCTCCGCGCCGGCCGCCCGCTCCTTTTGGAGGGCGAGGCCGGCGTCGGCAAGACCGAGGTGGCCAGGACGCTGGCCCGCGTGCGGGGCCTGCAGCTGATCCGGCTGCAGTGCTACGAGGGCATCGACGCCGGCCAGGCGCTCTACGAGTGGGACTACGCCCGCCAGCTCCTGCACGCGCGGATGGCGGCGGACGGCAGCGCCGGCACCGCGGACCTCTACGGGCCCGAGTTCCTCCTGGAGCGGCCGCTGCTGAAGGCGATCCGGGCAGGGGGCTCGGCCGTCCTGCTGATCGACGAGGTCGACCGCGCCGACGACGAGTTCGAGGCGTTCCTCCTTGAGGCCCTGGCCGACTACGCGGTCACCGTGCCGGAGCTCGGGACGATCGTCGCCGATGCGCCGCCGTTCGTGATCATCACGTCCAACCGCACGCGCGAGCTCCACGACGCGCTCAAGCGCCGGTGCCTGTTCCACTGGATCGACTTCCCGGATCGCGAGGAGGAGGCGCGGATCATCCGGCTCCGGGCGCCGGAGGTGGACGATCGGCTCGCGGCGTCGGTCGCCCGGGCCATCGAGCGCATCCGGGGGCTCGACCTCATCCGCCTGCCCGGGGCGGCCGAGGCGATCGACTGGGCGCGCGCGCTGGCGATCCTCGGCGCCGACGCCGTGACGTCCGAGGCGGCTCGGGCCACCCTCGGATGGGCGATCAAGAACCGTGACGACATGCGGCGGGTGGAGCTCGCGCTGCCCGAGCTCGTGGATGGCTGAGCTCGCCGACGAGCTCCTCGCCTTCGGCCGGGCGCTCCGGCACGAGGGCGTCACGGTGTCCACCGGCCAGCTGCTCGGGTTCTCGGAGGCGGTGGCCGCGACCGGGCCGGCCGACATCTACTGGGCCGGGCGCGCGACGCTGCTGACCCGGGTGGAGGACGTCGCCGCCTACG
>JAXDHC010000025.1:0-12119 GCA_034664705.1 Solirubrobacteraceae bacterium | reverse complement strand
TTCTACCTCCTGCGCGACGTGACGTTCGGCGCCGACGGGGCGACGTCGATGGCCGCCGTGCAGTCGCGCTACGACGGCGAGCTCGCCAACGAGCTCGGCAACCTCGCCAGCCGCACGATCGCGATGGTCTCGCGCTACCGCGACGGCGCCGTCCCCGGCGCGGAGGTCGATCCGGGCGTCGCCGCGGAGTTCGCCGACCTGACGCCGCGCGTGCGGGAGCTCATCGACCGCGCCGAGGTCACGCAGGCCCTCGAGACGATCTGGCGGCGCGTGCGCCGGCTGAACCGGTTCGTCGAGGAGCAGGCGCCGTGGCAGCTGGCCAAGGACGAGGCGCGCGCCGCGGACCTCGACCGCGTGCTGACCACGCTCGTCGAGGGCCTGCGCGTCGTCGCGACGCTGCTGTGGCCGTGGCTGCCGCAGAGCATGGACAAGCTCCTCGACGCGCTCGGGTCGCCCGACCGCGCCGTCGACGACGCCCGCCTCGAGGCCGGGCGCGTCCAGCAGGTGACCAAGCTCGAGCCCCTCTTCCCCAAGCAGCTGGAGCAGGCGCCGGCGTGATCGACAGCCACACGCACCTCGACAGCTGCGAGCCGCCGAACGACCAGCTCGTCGCCGCCGCCGCGGAGGCCGGCATCGACCGGATCCTGACCGTCGGCATGGACGGCGAGTCGTGTCGCAGCGCGCTCGCCGCCACGGAGGCGTTCCCGGGCGTCTTCGCGGCGATCGGGCGCCACCCGAACCTCGCGACGGGCTTCGACGACGCGGCCCTCGCCGAGATCGAGGAGCTCGCCGGGCACGACGGCTGCGTGGCGATCGGCGAGACCGGGCTGGACCACTACCGCGACCGCGCGCCGCGCGCCGACCAGGAGCGCGCGTTCCACGCGCACATCGAGCTGGCGCGCGCGACCGGCAAGCCGCTCGTCATCCACACGCGCGCCGCCGAGGACGACACGGTCGCGACGCTGCGCGCCCGCGCCGACGGGCTCGCCGTGGTGATGCACTGCTTCTCGATGCCCGACCGCCTGGAGGAGTGCCTCGACGCGGGATGGTGGATCTCGTTCGCCGGGAACGTCACGTACCCGAGCGCCGAGGATCTCGCCGCCGCCGCCGAGCGCGTGCCGGAGGACCGGCTGCTCGTCGAGACCGACGCTCCGTACCTCACGCCGCAGGCGCTCCGCAAGGAGCCCAACGAGCCCGCGTACGTCGCGCACACCGCGCGGTTCGTGGCCGAGCGGCGGGGGATGACGTACGAGGAGCTCGACCGCGTCGTCGCGCGCAACGCGGCCGGCCTCTTCGGGTGGTGAGCGCGGATGTCCCGCCCGCCCGCCGGTGAGCTGCCGACCCAGCCGACGCTGCGGCGCCTGCGGGCGTTCGACGTGCGCCCGAAGCGCGACCTCGGCCAGAACTTCCTCATCGACTCGAACATCCTCGGCGTCATCGAGCGCGCGGCCGAGCTGGATCCGGCCGACGTCGTGCTCGAGATCGGCGGCGGGCTCGGCGTCCTGAGCGAGCATCTCGCGCCGCGCTGCGCGCACGTCCATGTCGTCGAGCTCGACCGGGCGCTCGTGCCGGCGCTCGAGGACGCACTGGGCCCGCACGGGAACACCACGCTGCACGTCGGCGACGCGATGCAGCTCGACCTGCGCGCGCTCGATCCCCCGCCGACCAAGGTCGTGGCCAACCTCCCGTACGGGATCGCCGCGGGGGCGATCCTGCGCACGATCGAGGAGCTGCCGTCGGTGACGCGCTGGGTCGCGATGGTGCAGCGCGAGGTCGGCGAGCGCCTGGCCGCGACCGCCGGCACGGGCGCCTATGGCGTGCCGTCGGTCCTCGCGCAGCTCGCCTGCGACGTGCGCGTCCACCGCGCGGTGTCGCGCACGGTCTTCCACCCGGTCCCGAACGTCGACTCGGTCCTCGTCGTGCTCGAGCGCCGCGGACCCGCCGCGCCGCCCGTGCTGCGCGCGCTCGTGCAGGCGGCGTTCGCCCACCGCCGCAAGGCGCTCGCCCGCTCGCTCGCGCTGTCGCCCCACCACGCGGCGGACGTCCGCGACCGCGCCCGCACGGCGCTCGCCGACCTCGGCCATCCCGCCGACGTTCGCGCCGAGCGTCTTTCGCCGGCTGACTTCCGCGCGCTCGAGGAGCGGCTGCGATGACGGTCGCGCTCCACGAGGACGCGCCGGCGAAGCTCAACCTCTGCCTGTTCCTCGGACCCACCCGCGAGAGCGACGGCCGCCACGAGCTCGTCACCGTCTTCCAGCCGCTCACCGTCATCGACCGCGTGACGCTGGAGGCGGCGCCGTTCGGGGCCACGCGCGACGAGGTGCACTGCCCGGGCGTCCCCGGGCCGCCGGGCGCCAACCTCGCCGCCGTCGCCCTGCGCGCCTTCCGCGAGCGCGCGGGCTGGCACGGCGCGCCGGTCCGGCTGCGCATCGACAAGCGGATCCCCGTGGCCGCCGGGATGGCCGGGGGCTCGGCCGACGCGGGCGCCGCGCTGCGGCTCGCCGCCCGCGCGGCGGGCGTCGATGACGACGCGCTGCTGCGCGACATCGCCGGCTGGCTCGGCGCCGACGTCCCGGCCCAGGTGCGCCCGGCGCGCTATCTCGCCACCGGCGCCGGCGAGGCGCTCGAGCCGCTGCCCGAGCCCGCGGGCTACGGCGTCCTGGTCCTGCCCGCCGACGGCGAGCTCTCGACCGCCGAGGTGTACCGCCAGGCGGACCGCATGGGCCTCGCGCGCTCGCACGCGGAGCTGCGTCACCACCTCACCGCCGTGCGCGACCACGGCGGCGACCTGCCGGACGACCTCATCGTC
The DNA here is from genome assembly GCA_034664705.1 of Solirubrobacteraceae bacterium. GTDB lineage: Bacteria > Actinomycetota > Thermoleophilia > Solirubrobacterales > Solirubrobacteraceae > JAOPZW01. The sequence continues at coordinate 9,310 of JAXDHC010000025.1, read as the reverse complement.
AACGATCTGGCGCCCGCCGCGCGGGCGCTGTGCCCGGCGATCGACGAGGCGCTCGACGCGCTCCGCGGCGCCGGCGCGGACCGGGCGCTCGTGTGCGGCTCGGGACCGACGGTCGTGGGGCTCTTCCGCCGCGTCGAGGCGGCCCGCGGCGCCGCGGTCGCGCTCGGCGGGCGCACGCCGCGTCCGCTGCTGGCCGCGCCGTGGCGGGCGCGTGCGGCGGAGTCCGTGCGGTGAAGCCCGTCTGGCTGATCGCCGCCGCGGTGCTCGCGGCGGTCCTCGTCTGGCGCCGGCGACGCCTCGAGCCGACGCTCCTGGCCGGCGGAGCGATCGCCGTGATCGCCATGGCGGTCTACGGCACCGGGCTCGTCCACCTCCCGAACCTCGAGGAGACGCTGGTCCGGATCGGCGAGACCCTCGGCGCCTGGACCTACCTGCTCGTCGGGGCGCTCGCGTTCGCGGAGACCGGGGCGTTCATCGGGCTGATCGCGCCCGGGGAGACCGCGATGATGCTCGGCGGGGTTGTCGCCGGGCAGGGTCAGATCGACGTCGTGACGCTGATCGGGATCGTCTGGGCGTGCGCGGTCGCCGGCGACCTGACGAGCTTCGCGCTCGGCCGCCGCCTCGGGCGCACGTTCCTGGTGCGTCACGGCGCCAAGGTGCAGATCAGCGAGGACCGCCTGCACCATGTGGAGGGCTTCTTCGACCGCCACGGCGGCAAGGCGATCCTGATCGGGCGCTTCGTCGGGCTGGTCCGGGCGATCGCGCCGTTCCTCGCGGGGTCCAGCGGCATGAGCCTGCGGCGCTTCCTGCCCTACGACATCGTCGGCGCCGGCCTGTGGGGGACGACGTTCGTCCTGCTGGGCTACGCCTTCTGGCAGAGCTTCAGCACGCTGCTCGCCTACGCGAAGAAGGGCGCCCTCGCGCTCGGGACGACGATCGTCCTGATCGTCGCGATCGTCTGGCTCGTGCGCTGGGTCCGGCGCCCGGAGAACCGCCGCCGGGGGCGCGCGTGGCTCGAGCGCCAGGCCGGGCGTCCGGCGCTGCGCCCGCTGGCGCGCGTGCTGCGCCCGGTCGTGCGGACCGGTCGCGCCCCGGCGCGGTTCGTCTGGGACCGCGTGACGCCGGGGGACCTCGGCCTCGAGCTGACGACGCTCGTGGCGATCGTCGCCGTCGGGGTGTACACGTTCGTCGCGCACGTCGTGAAGCTCGTCGCCGGCGAGACGCCGATCGGGGACCCGGAGGCCCTCAGCGTGGCGCGGAACCTGCGCATCGACCCCGTCGTGGAGGTGGCGAAGGTCGTCACCGGGCTCGGCGCGCTGCCGGTCGCGATCGCGCTGGTCGCCGTGGCGTGGCTGGCGCTGCTCTGGCGCCGCGAGATCGTCGAGTCGCTCGTGCTGGCCGCCGGCCTCGGGCTCACGTACGCCGGAGTCCACATCACGAAGGCGGCCACCGACCGCCCGCGGCCGGCCGACGCGCTCGTGTCGACCGACCTGTCCGCCTATCCGTCGGCGCACGCGGCCTACGCGGTCACGTGGGTGGCGGTCGCCGTGGTGATCAGCCGCGTCCTGCCGAACGTGGCGTCGCGGTTCGCGTTCGTCACCGTGGCGGTCGTGATCGCGGTCGTCGTGGGCCTGACGGAGATCTACCTCGGGGCGCACCGGCTCAGCGACGTGACCGGCGGATGGGGGCTCGCGGCGGCGCTGTACGCGGCCTGCGGGCTGTTCGCGCTCGTCGTCGCCCGCCTGCGCGACAATGGGCGGCGGACGGCATGACCAACGAGCAGATCATCTACACGGTCGCCATCGCCTCCGGCGTGCTCGGGCTGGTCGCGTACATCGCGTTCATCCTCATCCCGGCGTGGACGGCGTACAGCCGCGTGTGGGAGCGCGTCGCCGCGTCGTTCCTGACGCTGTACGTGCTCGCCGGCTTCGCGATCGCCGGAGCGGCCGGCGGGGCGGCGCTCATCTACTTCTGGGATCGCCTGAGCGGCTGACGGCGCGCCGGACGCCTCGGGCGCCGGGCCCGGCGCGGCCTACAATCCGCCGTCATGTCCATTCCGGCCCAGCGATCCGACGCCGGGCTCGACCTCACCGCTCTCGGGGCCATCACGGATGCCGTCGAGTCCGGGGCCGGCCTGCCGGAGGTCATCCGTGCCGCCGCCCGGGCGCTCGACGCGAGCCTGGTGCTCGCCGATCGCGCGGGCACGGTGCTCGCCGTCGCGGCGCGCTCGCCCGCCGACGAGCGTTCGGTGCTCGCGGGCGGCACGGGCGTGGAGGCGTACGAGCTGCGGGTCGCCGACGAGCCGGTCGGCATGCTGCGGATCCGCAGCCGCTCGGAGCCGGGCCCCGCGCTGCTGCGGCTGGTGACGACGCTGATCGCCTCCGAGGTCGAGCGCCTGCGGGCGCCCGAGCGCGCGTCCGAGGAGGCCCTGGCCGGCTTCCTGCGGGCGATCATGGTGCGCGAGCTGACCGACCGCGACCACATCGTCGCGCGCGCCGGGGAGCTCGGGATCGACCTGGGCGGCGGCGCCTCCGTGGTCGTGGCGCGCGCACATTCGCACGTCCCTACGGAGGATGGCTGGCGCTCGCGCACCCTGGCGGTGGCCGATCGCGGCGCGCGCGCGGTCGCGGGCGGCGCGGTGGCGGCGCTCACCGAGCGCGACGACCGGCCCGGCGCGGAGATCGTCGTCCTGCTGCCGGGCGACGACGAGGGCCTGGCCGCGCGGGCGGCCGAGTCGATGGCCCGCGAGCTGCAGACGGCCCTGCCCGGCCACACGTTCGCGATCGGCCGCAGCCGCGTCGCTTCGGACCCGAACGACCTGCACCGCGCAGCGAGCGAGGCGCTGCTCGCCGCCAACGTCGCCGAGGGCGACGCCGAGCGGCCCGTCCTGGCGTTCGAGGAGACCGGCGCCTACCGGCTCCTGCTCTCGGCGATGAGCGAGGACCCGGGGGAGCTGCAGCGCTTCTACGCCGAGACCGTCGAGCCGCTCGTCGCCTACGACGACCAGTACGAGACCGACCTGCTGCAGACCGTGGAGGCCTTCCTCGACGCGGACGGCAACGTCGCGGGAACCGCCCAGCGGCTCTACACCCACCGCCACACGGTCCGCTACCGCCTCGAGCGCGTGCGGGAGCTGACCGGCCTCGACGTCGGCTCGACCGACGGCCGCGAGAAGCTGAGCCTGGGGCTCAAGGCCATGCGGGTCCTGGGGATCGCCCACCGGGGCGGCCCCGCGCGCGAGGCCGGCGCCGAGGGCGGCCGCGTGCCGCGCCGCTCGTAGCGCCCGAACCGCTCGATTCGAGCGCCAACGCGCCATTTTGCGCCTCCAGCCTCGGAGATTCGGCCAACAAGCGGCTTCACCGGTTTTCGGTGCTCCCGCGTCCAGGCGAAAAGCGCTTCAGGTCGCCACCACCACGCCGATATAGCTCGCATGGACCTTGGTTGGGCATCGACCCGCGGGCGTGCAGGATTCGCGACGTTGCTCGGCATCGTCGCTGCTGTGGCGCTGATCGGCGGAAGCCTGATCGCCCTCAACACTTCGGTCCTTCCCTTCGACGGATGGCCTACGTCGCCCGGTGCGACGACGGATCGCCAGTACCTCGCCGAGGCGCCGCCGACGCTCGCGGCGCCCGGGCGCGGGACGACGGGCCTCGGCGGGGGCACGCTCGCCGGCCCGCTCGGCGGGCCGCTGACCACCATCGGTGGACCGTCCTTCGCCGGCGGCACGCCCGCGACGGGCGCGACCGGCGTCACACCCGGTCCGGCCACGCCGGGCGGTGGGACGCCCGGCGCCCCGACGGGCGGCGGCGGCCTCGAGGTCGGCTCGCCCACGACCGGCGCGCCGGGCACCGGTTCGACCGGTGTTCCGCGGCAGGTCGACTCCGACGGCGACGGCGTCCCGGACGCCACCGAGCGCGCCGCCGGCACGAGCCCGACGACGGCCGACAGCGACGGCGACGGCCTGCCCGACGGCTGGGAGCGCCAGCACGGGCTGAACCCGCGCGACGCCAACGACGCGTCGGCCGACCTGGACGGCGACGGCCTCACGAACTCGACGGAGTTCCGCGTGCGCGACAACCCGCGCGTCGCCGACTCCAACCGCGACGGCGTCGTCGACGGCGCCGACGACCCGGACCGCGACGGCCTGACGAACGCGGCCGAGCAGAACCTCGACCTGGACCCGACCACCGGAGACTCCGCCGGCACGGGCGTCGCCGACGGTTCCATCGACACCGACGGCGACGGCCTGCCCAACGCCGTGGAGATCCGGCTGGGTCTCGACCCGGGTGCCGCCGACTCCGACGGCGACGGCGTGCCCGACGGCGCGGCCGACGTCGACGGCGACGGCCTCTCCAACGCGGTCGAGCTCGGGCTCAACCTGGACCCGGCGACGGCGCAGACGACGCCGGGGACCCCCGATGCGGCGGGCGACGCAGACGGCGACGGGGTGCCGAACGGCGTGGAGGTCACGCTCGGCACCTCGCCCGCCGTTGCCGACAGCGACGCCAACGGCATCGCCGACGGCGCCGAGGATCCCGACGGCGACGGCACGACCACCGCCGACGAGCTCGCCGCTGGCCGCAACCCGCTCGTGGCCGACGCGCCGCCGCCGCCGCCGGTCGATCCCCCGCCGCCGGCCGATCCGCAGCCGCCCGTCGATCCGCAGCCCCCGGTCGCGCCGCAGCCGCTCGGCGGCGAGCCGCCGGCCGCCCAGCCGCCCGCCGTGCCCGACGCGCCGGCCGAGCAGCCCGCGGGCGACGACGCCAAGCCCTACGACGCGCCCGCCCCCGGCGCGACGGCGACGAGCGCCACGACGGCCGCCGCCGACGCGGACGCGTCGCCGGCCGCCCAGAGCGCGCCGCTCGACGCCGAGACGCCGCAGGACCCGGCCGACGCTCCGCCCGTCAAGCGCCCGTCCGACGCCGCCGACTCGCGCGCCGCGCGCTCGGAGCGCCAGGCGGACGCCGCCGCCGTCACCGGCGCGGGCGACGGCGCGGACGCCGCGGCGCCGGCCGAGAAGGCCGAGCACGCGGCGAAGCCGGCCGACGACTCGGCGAGCGACGACGCGCCGGCTGACGACCCGAAGCCCGCGCCGAGCGCGAGCTCGAGCGACGACGCGCCGAAGCGCGAGGCTCCGTCCGCGCCCGCCGCGCCCGCCACCGACTCGACGTCCAGCGCTCCGGCCGCCCCCGCGCCCGATCCGGCGCCGGCGCCCGAGCCCGCCGCGGCCCCGACCCCGGCTACCGCGCCGGCCCCGGCCCCCGCGCCGGCGCCCGCCGCCGCTGCTCCCGCGCCCGCCGCGCCCGCTCCGGCCGAGGCGCCCGCGCCCGCTCCGGACGCGCCCGCCGCGGGCGACGCGCCCGCCGGCGCCGACTACTAGCCGGTCGCCCGGCGGCCGGCGCTCTTCGCGGGCGCTCGGCCCCGAGTTGGCGCCGTCCCGCTCGTCCGGGGCCGAGAGGCGCCAAAGTGGACGGACGTACGAGAGCCATGGACCCGTGTTTGAGCCAACTGGACGAACATCCGGTCTATAGGTCCACTCTGGAGCCTCCGATAGGGGGAACGTGGCATTCGACCGTCTTTCCCCCCGCGCCCGGTCCCACTGGATGTCCTTCGTCGGCGTGGTCGCCGCGACCGGCTTCATCGGTACCGGCATCTTCGCCCTGACGTCCGACATCCTTCCCTACACCGCCTGGCCCGGTCACAGCGACCGCACCGACGGCCGCCAGCTCCTTCCGCCGGCCGCGCAGACCAGGACGCTGACGCAGTCCGCGCAGGCCGAGGGCACCGCCGGCCTCATGCCGCTGCTGCTCCGTGCCACGCCCGCGCTGAGCCTGCAGACGGTCCCGACCGCCGCGCAGCCCGCCGCGCCCGGCAGCGCGCCGCGCGCCGGCGCCCGCCCGGGTTCGGGCTCGTCGGGCTCCCCGCGGCGCCGTGCCTCCTCGCCGCGCCGCGGCGCGGGCTCGGCCCCCGCCGCCCCGGCGCCCGCCACGACCGTCGCCGCCGGCCCGGTCGCGAACGCGCCGGCGACCGTCGCCATCGCCGCCGTTCCCGCGCCTGCCGCTCCGGCGCCCGCCGCCGAGCCCGCTCCGGCGCCCGCCGCCGAGACGCCGCGCCGGACCGCCGCCGCATCCACCGACAACGCGACGACCCGCCGCCAGGAGCGCGCCGCGCGCCGCCAGGCCGCCGCGTCGACCTCGACCTCGACCAGCCAGCGCACCGTCGCGTCGGAGTCCGACGACGACGACCGCGACGAGCGCGACGCGCAGGCCTCCGCGCCCGCCCCGGCGCCGGCCGCGCCGGCCCCCGCGCGCAACGCCGACGACGATGACCACGGTGACCGCGACCGCGGGAACCGCGGCTCGGACCGTGGCGACCGCGGCGACGGTGACCGCGGCCGTGACCGCGGCCGTGCCCGCGACGCCTCGGCGCAGCGCCGCCCGCAGGCCGCTCCCGCCCCGGCTCCCGCTCCCGCGCCCGCTCCGGCTCCGGCTCCGGCCGCCGCCCCGGCCCCGGCGCCCGCCGCCGCGCCCGCGCCGCAGCCCGAGCAGTCCTGGCAGGACCGTGAGGACGGTCGCCGCGACGGTCGTGGCCGCGGTGACCGCGACCGCGACCGCGACCGCGACCGCGACGACGACTGACGGTCCGATCGCCCGCGACGAGCGCCGTCGTCGCGGCGACGTCTGACGGTCCGATCGCCCGCGACGAGCGCCGTCGTCGCGGCGACGTCTGACGGTCCGATCGCCCCGAGGCGATCGCCCGACGACTGACGGCCGCGAGCGCGCCGCGATGGCCGGCGCGAATACGATCCCGAGCCGATGCGGATCGGGATCATCACCGGGTCGGGCACGTACGCCCTGCCGGACCTCGACGCGTCCGCACCCGAGGCGGTGCAGACTCCCTTCGGCCCTTCGCCCGTCGCGGAGGGCCGCTTCGCCGGCGCCGACGTGCTGCACGTATCGCGCCATGGCGAGGGCCACCGGCGGCTGAGCAGCCAGGTCGACCACCGCGCGAACATCGCGGCGATGCGCGCCCGTGGCGCCGAGGCGATCCTCGCCGTGACGGTCTGCGGCGCGCTGGACCCCGCCCTCGAGCTCGGGACCCTCGTCGTCTTCGACGACCTGCACTTCCTCTCCAACCGCCTGCCCGACGGCTCGTTGTGCACGCTGCACACCGAGCCCGGCGCGCCGCGGCGCGGCCACTGGATCTTCGACCACCCGTTCGCGCAGCCGCTGCGCGACGCCCTCCTCGCGGGCGCGCGCGACATCGGCCATCCGGTGCGCGACGGCGGCTGCTACGGCCACGTCGACGGGCCGCGCTTCAACACGCGCGCCGAGATCCGCTCGCTGATGCAGGCCGGGGTCACCGCGGTCAGCCAGACCGCCGGACCCGAGACGGTCCTCGCCGGCGAGGCCGGCATCCCGTACGCGCTGGTCGGCTACGCGACCGACTACGCCAACGGCGTCAGGCCGGAGGCGCCGACGCCGGTCGAGGAGCTCACCCGCCTCGTCGGCGCGAGCGCGGAGACCTTCGCCCGCACCCTCGCCGCGGCGCTTCCGCGGCTCGACGGCGCGCGGCTCGAGCCGATCGGCACCCATTTCGCCTGGGACTGACCCGGCCGCGGTCGTCGTCGAGGCGCTCGCCGCGCGGCCCGATCCGGGGCTCGACGCGCTGCTCGGCGCCGAGGCGGCGCTGCGCCTGCGCGAGGGCATGCGGGCGCGGGCACGGCGGTGGGCGGCCGGGGCCGCCGCCGGCCGCGCGTTCGAGGCGACCTCGCTGGCCGCCGCGGCGGCGGCCGTCCACGGGCACGAGGGCCCGCTGCTGCTCGTCGCCCCCGACGTGCCGGCGCTCGACGCCGCCGTCGCCCAGGTCGCGCTCGACGACCTGGTGGCCGGCTGCGACCTCGTCGTCGGCGTCGCGCACGACGCGCTGCCGTACCTCGTCGGGCTCCCGCGACCGGACGACGCGCTCGCCGAGCTCGCCGCCGAGGGGTTCGCGGGCGGCATCCTCCCGGTCTTCGCCGATCGCGGGCTGACGCTCGGGATGCTGCCCCACCACCGGCGCCTCGCGTCCGCCGCCGACGCGCGCGCGTTCGCCATCGACCCGCTGACGCCGCCGGACCTCGCCGAGCTGCTGCGCCCGCTCGCGCGGGGCTGAGCGGTCTAGGCGGGCTCGCGGGTCGAGGCCGCCGCGTAGCGCGCCTCGACCTCGTGGCGGTTGTCACGGTAGCCCTCCCAAAGGTAGGAGAGCCACATGCGGATCTGGCGGTGCTGGGCCTGCCAGACGTGGCAGAGCTCGTGCACGATCAGGTCGTCGGAGGTCTGCTCGAGGGTGCGGCGCAGCAGGATGAGCGGGCCGGCCTCGTAGCCGTCGAAGCGCCGGAAGCCCGGGATGGCGAAGAGCCAGGGCGTGACGAAGATGCGGACCCGGCTCGTGTCGACGGGCCTGGGGTAGAGGCTCAGGCGGTCGAGCCGCGCCTTGGCGCGGGCGATCGCGGCGCGCTCGGCCGGACTGGGCGCGGGGACGAGGCGACGCGGTCGGCGACCCATCAGGCGGCGAGCCTAGCGCCACGCGCCGGTACAGTCGCGGCCGTGCCGAGCGCGCTGCGAGACCGATGACCGATGTCGTGGCCGGCGCCGAGGGCGCCCGCGAGGCCGATCCGCCAGGGTCACGGCGCGCCGGCGGGCGCGGCCTCGAGCTGATCGTCTTCGCCGTGGGCGTCGCCACGCTCGGCGCCGAGATCGCCGCCGCGCGGCTGCTCGCGCCCTTCTTCGGCGCCTCGACGATCGTCTGGGCGAACACGATCGCGACGGTGCTCGTCGCGCTGTCGGTCGGCTACTGGCTCGGCGGGCTGATCGGCGACCGCCATCCGACGCGCGGGGCGCTCGCGCGATGGGTGCTCGGCGCGTCGCTGCTCGTCGCGGTGGTCCCGCTCGTCGCGCGGCCGTTCCTGCGGGTCTCGGTCGCGGCCTTCGACTCGATCGACATCGGCGCGGCGGCCGGCTCCCTCATCGGCGTGCTCGGGCTCGTGGCCGTGCCGATCCTCGTGCTCGGCGCGGTCGCGCCGTGGGCCATCCGCCTGCGGGTCGAGCGCGTCGAGGACGCCGGGCGCACCGCGGGGCGGCTCTACGCGCTCTCGACGGTCGGGTCGCTGCTCGGCACGTTCCTGGCCGCGCTGCTGGCGATCCCGCTCATCGGGACGCAGCGCACCTTCATCGCCTGCGCGCTGCTGCTGGCCGTGACCGCGGCGCTCGTGCTGCCGCGGCGCTACCTCCTCGTGCCGGCGGGCGTGGCGGCGCTTCTGGCGCTCCCG